>JAGOVW010000002.1 GCA_018060545.1 Minisyncoccota bacterium | reverse complement strand
ATACTTTGTCGCGTAGCGATTCGGGCACGTCTCCTGATGCGAGGCGCTGTGCCAAACCTTCCGCAATTGCAGTCTTACCTACTCCCGGCTCTCCAATGAGCACTGGGTTGTTCTTGGTGCGACGCGAAAGAATTTGAATAACGCGTGTTATTTCCTCATCACGCCCAATAACGGGGTCAAGTTTGTTTTCGCGCGCAAGGTCGGTGAGTGAGCGTGCAAATTTCTGAAGCGCACGCGGCTTCTTGTCGCTGTCCGTCTCAAGAATTTTTCCTTCTTTGATGTCCGCGAGGATGCGCGCCACATCGGCACGATTCACTTTAAATCGAATCAGCACATCCTGTGCTTGGCCAGGGTGCTCGAGAATGGCCAGCAAGAGGTGTTCGGTTGAAACAAACTGGTCGTTGAAGCTGGCCGCGATTCGTGGTGCCGCCTCGAACACTTGGGCTAGCTCGGTGGTGAGATACAGCTGGAAACTCGGGGAAGCCACCATGCCGCTGTGCCCCGTGTCGATCATTTCAAGTGCCGAATCCGTCATGTGTACGGTATCGATTTGCATCTGTTCCAAAATTGAAATAACCATGCTCTCTTCCTGGGTAAGGAGCGCCGTAAGGAGATGCATCGGGTTCACCTGATTTTGCCCTCGCTCAACCGCTATTTGGTGCGCGCGATGCACGGCCTCTTTTGCTTTGGTCGTGTAGTTACTGAAAGGTGTCATAGTGTTTGATTTATTGATTCGTTTCTCCTTGCCCTGCTGTAGACGTGGCCGACGCACCACTATTACTTGATAACAACTTCATAAGCTCCATAAGGGCCCCTGCGGGCACAATCTCTGTTCTTTTTCCAGTATACATACCCAAGACTGCTCCATCACTGTTGGCAAGAATTGCCCCGGGGACCAATGCATTTTCGTCGATGTTCACTTCAAATGGCGGGTACGTATCGTCAGCTTCGGAAAGTGCGGTAATGATGCCGCTCGCTACCTTTACTCCAGAAATCCCCGAGATAGCTACCACACTTTGGCCCAAAGTAACCTGACTGGTGCCGAATGCTGCTGGAGTCAGGATTTTTGTATCAGCCTCCAGAAGTGCAAGGTTGCGAGCGCCATCTATCGCGAGGACTTTAGCCGTTGCCACCTGGTCTCCCAGCGGCACACCGTACAGCGAACCAATGGTCAATCCACTTGCCTGAGCAACCAGATACCCGTCAGCAACAACAATGGCTCGAGAAAGAAACGGCCCTGCCACTCCTTCCGAATACTCGTGCAACCGCACCACAGACGCTCGTACGCGAGCCACTGCCTGCGCAATCAGATCAGTTTCTTTCACGGTAACCGTCTTCTCTTGCGTAATAACCGTCGTGGCTGTTTGCGCTTCTTGAGGCACCACTCGCTCAACGGTGCGCTCAACAACGCGGTTAATAGTTTGCGGAATCACTGGCGGCGCTTGGTCCATGAGCGACACCGTAACGATGCCCGTTGCAATCGACGTTACGAAACTCACCAGAAGCGTCAGTAAGACAATCTGGGACTTTGTAAGCGTCTCTATATCCATAAGAGCTATCATATACTAGTTGTGTTGAGCGACAAAATAAACAAGTGTGCGCGGGCCGTTGGCCCGCGCACATATCAGGCCCACAGGCGCATAACCTGACCAAAAGCCGCTTTCACGAGTGGCCACACGGTGCCAGGCACATGCCACTCATTCACCAAAAAGCCGCCGACAAGCATCCAGAATGATGCGCCGATGAACTTTCGTGTGAACGAGCGTTTTGTGTACACTGGCACCTCGATGGTGCGGACAGGACCACTGGGCGCATGCGTGGCGTGTACGCCGCGCACAAACCAAATAATGCGCTGCCCGATACTCCAGGCGGCTGCACTGCCGCTGCGCGCAGCTTCCAGACCTCTTGAAGTAGCGGCTGTGAAGCCGTACTTGTAGATCCAGTATGCGTACACGACTACGGATATGAAGGTTACCCAGCCGGCAATGAAGATGACTGGGGCAAACAGGTATTGCGCGATGTAGAGCACGAGCCAGAGCAAGAAGCTCCACAGCGTGCTCAGTAGCCACCACACCATACTTTCCATGAATACCTCCGGTTGTTGTTACCGTTTGTATTATAACATCTAAAAGCTCACTTTGCAAAGTTGCGATACTGAGCGACAACGTGAGCAAGAACCTCGGCGCAACGAACTACCTCTGCTTCAGTAGTATCATTTCCCATAGATAGGCGCAGTGTATTTTGCGCGCGCCAGAGAGCCTCTGGTTGCACCATAGCAGCAACGACGCGCGATACGCGCTCGCCTTCTTCGCAGGAGCTCTTGGTGGAAACAGAAATGCCTTTTGCATCGAGTGCAAGCGCTATGTATTCCGCATCAATGTCTGGAATTGAAACATGAACGATGTGTGGGAGTGCCGCATCACGAGCGCCATTGACAACCATTTCTGGCAAATGCTTGCGCAGCTCATCGGTGAGTTTCGAGCGAAGCCCCACCAGTCGCCGCGATTCCTCTTTTCTCGCTCGCGCTCCTGCAGTAAGCGCAGCGGCAAAACCAACAGCCAGCTGCACATTTTCTGTACCGGGCCGGATTCCACCTTCTTGCCCGCCGCCGTAGAGCACAGGAGCAAGCATGCTTGCATCCCGCACGTAGAGCGCACCGACGCCTCGTGGGCCATACAGTTTTCCGGAATCAAGCGTCATCACATCCACTCCTAAACCAGAGACCATACCTGGCAAGTAGAGTGGCGCTTGTCCAGCATCCGTGTGGAAGACTATTGATGTTGAGTATTCCTTCTCATACTGACGAATGCACTGCGCGATGGCATGTATCGATTGCACAGTGCCAACTTCACCATTTGCCCAGCCAACAGACACAAGTGCTGTTTCTGGTGTAAGCGCTGCACGGATTGCAGCTGGTGTAATGCGCCCATCGCTATCGGGGGCAACGAGCGTCACTGAAACACCCATCTCTTGCA
Source organism: Minisyncoccota bacterium (assembly GCA_018060545.1). Lineage (GTDB taxonomy): Bacteria > Patescibacteriota > Minisyncoccia > Phycocordibacterales > UBA2100 > JAGOVW01. The sequence goes on along the minus strand of JAGOVW010000002.1, from coordinate 64,323 downwards.
TGTGCTTTACCGGTTCCAATACAGATGCATGCTCTATCGCAGCGACAACGATATGAACCTTTTTTTCGGGATGCGGAAACACGCGTGCACGAGCCACCCCAAAAATTGCAAGATTGTTCCCCTCCGTGCCGCCGCTGGTGAAATAGATTGTATGCGCTGGCACCTCAAAAACTCCTGCAATTGTTTTGCGCGCGGTATCAAGAGCCTCTTCTGCCATCATGCCATCACGATGTATGGAACCGGGGTTTCCAAAAAGATGCGTCGCACCATCCATGGCCTTTCTTGCCTCTATATGCAGCGGCGTTGCTGCTGCATAGTCAAAGTAGAGGCGCTCACGTGCCCTAGACGGGGAAGAAAATGGCCACATGACTGCATTGTGCACAGCTATGCACAGTTTGGCAAAACAAAAGTGGGTCTATACTGCATTGATGCAAGCACTCATCACCCTATACGCAGCACCGCTGATTATTGTCCTGTTTGTTGCCTTAATTGCCCTCGCTATCCTCACGATACGTTTGGAGTTGCGCCTGCGCCGCTTTATGCAAGGCGCCGATGGTAAGAGTTTGGAACGCACGATGCGAGAAGTGCTCACGACACACGAGGACCGTAACGCGTACCGCGCCGAGCTGGAGAAGACGCTTTCCGTAATGATGCAACGTCTTTCTCAGAGCGCTCGAGGTATTTCCACGATTCGTTACAACGCACTTGCTGGAAATACGAGTGCTCGCCAGAGCTTTGCCACTGCCATATTGAACGAGCACGGCGACGGTGTTGTATTTTCAAGCATCCACTCCCGCGATAACACCCGTGTGTACGCAAAACCAGTAGTTCATTTCTCCTCGGAGCACGAATTGAGCGAGGAAGAACAAGCTGCAGTTGCCGAGGCGAAAGCCCGATGCGCATAAGAGATCGCAGACCCCCTGGGCAGGGTTCCCTCCCAGACTCTGTGCGACCAACGAGACCCACTGGCGGTTCATCCGTGGGCACACTCCGTCCCGCTTCCCTATCCCCTATTTCTATGGTACTCTGCGCCCGTTGCATGAATTGCATTTCCCCGACAGCGTATGACCCAAAAAACACCAAATCTCGTGGAGCGACCGCCTATTGTGGTCGTTATGGGTCACGTGGATCACGGTAAATCTACCCTGCTCGACTTCCTCCGAAAAAGTAATGTGGTTGCCGGCGAAGCCGGTGGCATTACCCAGCACGTAGCAGCGTACGAAGTAGAACGCGAGCATGAGGGCAAGACAAAGCGAATCACCTTCATTGATACCCCAGGACACGCGGCCTTTAAAACGATTCGAGCTCGAGGTGCAAACGTGGCAGACATTGCCATCCTCGTGATTGCCGCTGATGACGGCGTGAAGGCGCAAACACTTGAGGCACTGGAGAGCATCAAGGCCAGTGGCACACCGTTCATTGTTGCCATCAACAAGATTGATAAACCAAATGCAGATGTGGAACGAACGAAGTATTCACTGCTTGAACACGGGGTTTACTTGGAAGGACTCGGGGGCGACATACCGTTTGCGCCCATTTCAGCCAAGAATGGTACAGGCATCCCTGAACTGCTCGACCTCGTACTTATTTCTGCAGAACTTGCCGAACTTAAAGCTGACCCAGATGCACCAGGCGAAGGTTTTGTCATCGAAGCGCACCGCGACGAAAAGCGAGGTATTGCCGCAACACTCATCATCACCAACGGCAGCGTACAAACTGGCATGACGGTGGTTGCAGGAAGCTCGTGTGCCCCACTGCGCCTGTTTGAATCCCAAGCGGGCAAGGCACTTAAGACGGCCACCTTCTCCACCCCCATTCAGGTATTTGGCTTTAATGAACTCCCGGCCGTTGGGTCAATTTTCGCTAGCTACAAAAAGCGCGCAGACGCCGAAGAAGCTGCGTCCGATGCTCGCGCAGCTCTTGAGAATGCGCATGCGCTTGATGCGCAAACAGGTGGCTTTGTCATTCCACTCATCATCAAGGCTGACACGACTGGATCACTTGAGGCTATCGTAGGCGAAGTGGAGAAGATAAACACCAGCGAGAGCCGGTACAAGATTGTCTCTACAGGTCTTGGCCCCATTTCAGAGAGCGATATCAAAGCAGCGGTAGCGTGCCCCGAAGGAGGTGCTGTCGTGGCAGCATTCACGGTTGCAGCAGATCGAAATGCGATAGAGCTGGCCCGCCAGAGCGGCATCACCATAGAGTATTTCGATATCATCTACAAACTTACCGAACACCTTGCCGCTCTCATTAAGGAACGAAAACCGCTTGAGAACGTGCAGGAAGTGCTTGGGGCGGCACGGCTCTTAAAGTTTTTCAGCAGCAAGCGCGACGAGCACATTGTCGGTGGCAAGGTTGAAACCGGTACCATCACGAAAGGCGCAAAATTTCACCTTATGCGCAAAGGGGAAAAATTGGCCAGCGGTGAGGTGGTTGCACTCCAGGCAGCTCGCCAACAGGTAGACAAGGTAACGTTCGGTGATGAGTTCGGAGCACAGATCGCATGCGATGTTGTGCCAGAGGGTGGTGACGTGCTAGAAACATATCGCGTGTCACAACGCTAACCGTATGGACGAACAGCAACAATACTCAAACGAAGGCCGCAAAGAGGGAGCAGCGAAAGAAATTTCGCACGCGGCAGCTCGCTTCATTTCACAAGAGTCAAATCGCCAGTCGCTTATAACAGTGACCCACACCGATGTCTCGCCCGATGGTGCTAATGCGATAATTTTTGTATCAGTACTCCCCGAGAGCGCGGAAGAGCAGGCACTCCATTTTCTAAAGCGCACACGCGGCGATTTCAGGCGCTGGATCACCAAGGAAGTTCGCCTACGTCGCGTCCCACAATTTGATTTCATGCTTGATGCGGGAGAAAAGCATCGCCAAGATGTAGAGCGTGTCAGCCAGAAGTACCGCGCACGAGAGGAAGGGAGAAACTAGCTTTCTTTTTATAATATGGTATAATCCTTCCAGTTACAACTGGAGGATTCAGCATGACTTCACTGAACGCTATCGAAGGCGTCGTCGTTCTGGGCACCGTGCGGCCGGACGGTACTCGTGAGTTTCGTGTGCGAAACGTGCTCGACACCGAGCGCATACGCCCTCTGAAGAAAGGGCCGCTGAATTGGCGTGCCGCGTCGTTGCTGTTCAAGGATGCAGCAGTGACGACATGCCAGATGGAAGCAATCAGGTCTGGCGAAGATATCGCCCAGAGCCTGCGTCCGGCTCGAGACCCCGAAGTTATCTGTATCACTCTCAACGAGCCATTCCCCGTGCTGCACTGACATGCGGCACGACCGAGCCGCGCGATGTATCGCGCGGCTCTCCTTACATCCATAGCAGCAGTCTCGTTGCTCTCCAGTCTGAGGCCTGGGCGGGAATCTTCTCAGTAAAAGTGCTGCCGCACTTTTCTTCGAACCGACCCTCGCCCCCGCCTGCCGGTCGGGCAGGGTGTTCGACTTGCTTCGCAAACTCACACATGGCTCCGGGCTTCGATTCCCGACGCAACGAGAGCAGTCTCGTTGCTCTCCAGTCTGAGGCCTGGGCGGGAATCGAACCCGCGCGTAGAGGATTTGCAGTCCCCGGTGTTACCACTTCACCACCAGGCCAAACACTGCCTATTATGGCTGGAAGGTGCAGGTGTTGCAAATTGGGCTCCTGTGACTGCCATGCGAAATCCAATTTGCTATAGTGTCAGCACGCCGGAATGATGGAATGGTAGACATAGGGGACTTAAAATCCCCGGACGAAAGTCGTGTGGGTTCGAGTCCCACTCCCGGCACAGATACAGACTTACAAAGTAGGCCTGCTACGAAGCACCGTGCCTGCGCACGGTGCGGGTGTGACTCGAAAGGCACAGCGATGCCGCGCGAGCACGCGCGGCCGCGAGCCAGGGTCGTGAAAATCTGGTTGCGACGGCGATCAGATTATTCCTGACCGAGTCCCACTCCCGGCACAGATTAGACCCTTCCGTATTCCTATTTTTGCGGTAGAATATTCGACATCCATCGGGATTCAGTTTTCGAGGGTCTAGGTACAAACCTAGGGTGCGCACCAACAATCCGCCCGTAGCTCAGTTGGTAGAGCAGGTGCCTCTTAAGCACTTGGTCGTAGGTTCGAGTCCTACCGGGCGGACAGCAAAGCTGTCCGAATACACAGCACCTGCGGTGGCAGGTACTTTTCCGGCAAGGTATGCCTGGTTTGCGGAGCAACATACCTTACCGGGCGGACACGAGCACAGCGAGTGCCCTCGAGCTACATGCTGGGGGCATGTTGCGCGTAGGACTCGAAAGCGTTTTCAGGCCCACACGTAGTAACGTGGGGTGAAAACGGCGGCACGCTAAATATCGCTGCAGCGATATTTTGTGGGAGAGACTCCTACCGGGCGGACAGCAAAGCTGTCCAACAAACAGCGACCTGCGGTGGCAGGCTCAACTCCGGCAGGGATTGCCCGGCCCGCAACGCGGCAAACCTTACCGGGCCAGCATACTTTCGCTCAATGCATGACCCCAGGCGGACAAATCACCAGACTCGCGGTATACTCCCCTCGTTGGGCAGATGGCGAAATTGGTAGACGCACCGCGCTTAGGACGCGGCGCCGCAAGGCATGGGAGTTCAAGTCTCCCTCTGCCCACAAAACGAAGGAGCCGGGAGCGTAAGCTCTCGGCGACTGTCGTTTTTGTAGGTGCAGAGGGAGACTTGAAAAGCGGAACTCGAATGAATCCCGAGCTATGCGAGGGAGAAAACGAGTGAGCTAGGGGAGGAAGTGCTTACTTTTTTGTGCGATGAGCAACAAAAATGTTAGCAACTTGACCCCAAGTCAACGCCCACAAAACGACGGAGCCGGGAGCATTCGCTCTCGGCTCTTTCGATAACCCTCCTCAATTCATTACTTTACATTGAAAAACGGGTTTCCTCCGCCACCTGAACGATTAATGACGGTGTCATTTCCCATGTCATTCGGATTGATGTCGAACGTATCAAGCGCTATAGCAAGAATGCCTTGTACCGCAATCATGATAAACATACCCACCAACCCCCAGAGCATGTGCTGCTTCCCTTTTTCACGAGCACTCTCCGACTCCACATCTCGCATAAACTCGACAAGGCCCCATAGGAATACTACGAAGCCTACCGAGAATATGAGGAGAATCAGCGGATCAATGATGATCGTAACGATCCTGTCCATCAGATTTTGCCCAACCACCATAGCGGATTAGCGCTAGCGGCGCAGGGTGTCACTGATTTGAATCGCCTTAGGAACAATTGGGTTTGTATCACCTACTTTGAACGTAGCCTGGAGAAGCTTGATGATACCCCAGATAGAAACCATCACGAAGAGAGCGATAATACCGTACATCATGATCTGGAGACCTTCCGATTTTTTGTCTCCAACTTCCATCAAGTACTTCACCAAACCCCAGAAGAATACGATGATTGCAATGGTGATAATCATCGGCACCAATGCACTGAGGAACCCCTGAACGAGGTTGAGCGTATCAGCGAGACCTGCGGCGCTCGCAAGAACTGGAGAGAAAAGCGCTGCAACAGCCAGAAGCGCAGGATTCATAAAGTGCTTTCGCATATAGGGCAATATCATTAAATTACGTTGTATACAGGAATGGTACGTTACTTAAGGGCAAATGCGACACCCCTGTGTGGATAAGGAAAGGGAGCGAAGCGAACACTTATCCCTTTAGGGGAAAGGGAGCGAGGCGAACACGTATCCCTTTGGGGCAAACGAGTCGAAGCTCTTTGCTAGCACTCACCCAGCCCGCAATCAATATCGAAAGCGCTGTCTGAAGGCTCTGCGAGAAAATCAGCCGTACCACTTGTTGAAAAGAGTGTGTCAGACATCAGGCGCAATATCCCCCAGATTGAAACCATGACAAATAAAATAAGCACGCCATACAGCATATACGCCTTCATCTTCTCATTGCCACCTTTTTGATCAGCAAAGTTAAGCACGTTCTGTGAAATACCGAATAGATAAAAAACAAGCGCCACCGTAATAAGTAGTGGCACCAGGAGATCCATTAGCACGACGAGCCGATCCACGAGTTCTTTAAAGGTAGACGGCGCAGCAAACGCTACCGCTGGCATAAGGAGAAGTGTGGAGGCCACCACTACGTATCGCATACTAGCCACGGAGCTCATTGATAGTACCGCCAATAAGCTGAGCAATCGCCCACGCACCCAGGATAAGGATCGCACCAATGACGACGTACAGAAAGTTGTCACGCGCTGCACTAATTTTATCTGAGTTCCCTTGCGCAGTGACAAACTTAAATCCTGCATACACGATAAAAAGCGAGATGATCGGGAGCGCGATGTACACCACGGCTCGAAGCAGCCCTTCAACGAATTCTGCAATCGTATTGAAACGAAGAGGACTTTCAAGGGTACCGCCCGCCGCAGAAGCGGCAACAGGGAGGCACACAAGAGCGAGCGCAGCGAGATGAACGGTGATTTGTTGGAGTTTCATATGTCTATTGACTGACGAGCTCCAGGAGAGCCTTGTCGCCTTCCAGTATAGCATCGCCTAATCTGAGGGCGCCCGAGGTTACGCCCTCTATCATGCCACGAAACACCTGCTCTGTGCGCAATGGATTGGGGTCATACCACCCGCGTGAAATAAGCGCAGCTTCCCTGAAGACGGCATCTGCTGTTGATGCTGTACTACTCGCTGCATTGTCGGCGAGAGCCTGACGGTTTGGGGACGGAGTACCACGCACTGATGCCAGCACCTGAGACGGTGTTGCCGCCGCGAGAACGAACGATACCAAGCGTGCACCTGCAGGGTTCAAAGAACCTCGAGGAATGGCAAACGCCTGCATTTCCCCGTAGGTGACTGTCTTCCCTCCTCCACGAATTTGAGGAATCGGAGCGACGCCAAGATTTAGATTTGGATTCTGTGACCGCAAGAGATTCAATTCACTGGCAAAGCCGATGTATAGCGCTACGTCCCCCGCAGCAAATGCGTCGCGCGAATTGGGCAATGAGCGATTCCACGAGTAGGTCTTGCTCTTGCTGGGGTTGGCGAACTCCGTGTAAAAACGCAACGCACTCTGTGCTGGCTGTTGTGTTTTCTCGGCATTTGTAGACGCAAGACTCGGCACAATGCGCCCCTGAGAATCTTGGTAGGTTATCTCACCTCCCGCTTGAAGTATGAGTGCTGCAAGAATATCTTTTGCATGAGCAACATTTTGGTATTCGCCAAAGGCAATGACACTTTTCTGAATGTTGTTGGCATCATCGCGCTTGGTGATGCGCTCGGCGAGTGTAAACAGTTCATCCCAGTACTGTGGAGCCAGTGCGTATCCTGCAGCGGCAATCATGTCTTTGTTCCAATACATCACCAGTGGGTCAAGGGCTATCGGTATACCAAGAACACCCTGCTCATTGAGAAAGAGTGAACCCTGGTCTACAAAGCTCTCTTCGAACGTACGTCGGGGCAGTGATTCATATGGAATAGCAAGTAGCTTGTCGGAATGTTGCACCAAGTATTCGTGAGAGATAAGGATAAGATCCGGCCCGCGATCACTCGCAATAGCATTCGCTAGTTCACTGTAAAAATTTCGGGCATCGTGCCTCTCATATGCCACTTGTGCCAAGCGGCGATCGTCTTCAGCCATGCCGCTAATCACCTGCTCAAAGGGCGCAGCATCGAGGGTCCCCCAAATCAGTACTGGCCCCACCACTTCTGTAGCGCCGCCCAATCCCCCACCCAATGCAAAGAAAAGTACACCACCAGCGCCCAGGAGTCCGAATACTCCGAGCAAGATGAGCTGAAAAGGACTTGAGGTATTCATAGTTAATCAACTGGTCGCAACAACAGACCGTAATGGTGTGCACCTGCATCGAATTCATCCAGCAGCGTGAATCCCGCCATGCGCGCCAACTCAAGGGCAGCTTCTTTCTGCACCACACTGCTGGTGGGCGGGCCCATGCCGGAGAAGGATTCCGACCAATCTATGATAGCAAGCTTTCCCGTGGGCTTGAGGATGCGACGCGCTTCGTGCAGTGCGCCCGACTTATTTTCCAACTGAAAGAGTGCATTTGAAATGATGACGACATCCACAAGGCAGTTGGCCACTCGTGATCCATGCGGTAGTTCAAAATCTCCCCATATGATTTCTATGTTGTCTACGTGCTGTTGTGACGCGGTATTTTTGATGCGTGTTAACAAATCTTTCTGCACTTCAACCGCATACACTTTTCCATTGGTACCCACCGTTCGTGCAGCAGCTAATGTGTACGCACCGGAGCCAGCACCGAAGTCTGCTACCTTCATGCCATTCTGCAGTCCGATCGCCAAAATGTTCTCTACAGGATTCGCGAATCCCGCAGTGGAGGCAACATCGTCTTGTGCACGCTTTCGCGCGATGTCATCTGTCTGTGCAGCTGTCTTGGGCTGGGCAACGCCAGGGATGCCGCTCAAATCGCGCATTTGCATGTGAACAAGTATAGCGCACCAGACTCGCATAACTTTTTACTTGGTGGAAAACGCTCCGCATTACGCGCATGTAGATGGCTTGCGCTGAAAGGTAAAGACTGCTTTCATTTGCATAGAGGGCGGCCCACCAATCGGAGGAAGCACATGGCAATAAACAGGGCGGTCATTGGCCACGACTATGGTGCACCACATCACGAAGGAGTTCCCGGTCTCTTTGAACCGTACGTAGCGACGGCTTACAGCGACGGAACATGCGACTTCGAGAAACTTCCCGTCTACAAAGGCACCGCTGCGCAGGCACTCTCAATCGCCCAGACGCGATTCAATGAGGTGTGCGCCGCGCACGACGAAAGTACACACGTGCCGCAATTAAAGGCAGCTGAGTAAATGCTGGCTTTCATGCGAAAGAAACGCCCGTCCACACAGTGGACGGGCGAAGAGGTTGTGAGCAAAGTGACAGCGACGTTGTGGCATTCAGTCGTGCAGGTGCCAGTCGGCCGCCTCGTGCACCGCAAAAGCTTCGAACCGCTCTGGATGGCGCTCGCTGGGGCGAACCCGGAACCTGAGCTTGCGCTGATTGATTGCATCAACCAGAGTTTTCCTGGGCCAATCGAGCGTCTGCTTGATGACCGTTACCCGTACAAACACATCCGGATGCGGTTCGTTTGAGTTGCGTGCCTTCACGTCTTTGAGAAAACCGTAGCCGGCTTCTACTTTGTGGAAGGTCCCCACAAATTCTCCCTGCATGTGCTGCTCCTTTAATCTACTGCGCACGATATCCTACCGTGTGCTAGTGGCGACTATAGTACAGCCTGGAAGCCGCGTCGAGCAGGGGCCGTGAAAAACTATTCCTCTTCTTTGCCACCTTCCAGTGCCACACAGGCAGCGATCTTGTCTCCTTCACGAAGCTTCATGACACGAACACCCTGAGTCTGGCGGCCGAGGACTGAAATTTCTTCAAACGAGGTGCGGATCACCTGTCCTTTCTGCGATACAGCAACGATTTCTTCCGAACCATCTACTACCGATGCAGCCATCAGTTCTCCTGTCTTGCCCGTCACCTGCGCCGTTTTGATACCTGAACCCCCGCGCCCCTGTGTTTTGTACTCTTTAAGCGGTGTGCGCTTACCATAGCCGTTTGTTGAAATGACAAAGAGTTCTGCTTTTTCTTTATCTTTACCAATCACACCGACGCCAATGACGTAGTCGCCTTTGCTGAGTTTCATGCCACGCACACCAGCAGCGTTGCGCCCCATTGAGCGGACGTCTTTCTCGGCGAAGCGAATGGACTGTCCTTTTGCCGTGACCACGATAACGTCGTCGCCTTTTCGCACAAAGCGTGCAGATATCAGCTCGTCGCCTTTGTCGAGCGTGATGGCAATCAACCCCGAGCGGCGCACCGCATGGAATTGATCAGCGTCTGTTTTCTTGACGGTACCATTCTTGGTTACCAACATCAGCGCCAGCCCTTCAGCAGCTTTTGCTGTTGGTGGCATGCACAGCATAGACGTGACATTCTCACCTTGCTCAATAGAGAGGAAGTTCATGATTGATTTGCCACGGGTTGCGCGCTTGCCTTCAGGCATTTCGTACATCTTGATCTGGTATGCCTTTCCTTTATCAGAGAAGAACAGCACATCGTTGTGTGTGGACGCGGTGAGGAACTGGGTGACGAAATCCTCTTCTTTGGTATTCAAATCCACAACACCTACTCCGCCTCGCTTCTGGCGACGGTACTCGCTTGGGTTTGTGCGCTTTATATAGCCACCTTGGGTCAAGACGAGCACGTTTTCCTCGTCCACCACCAAATCTTCTGGCTTCAATTCCTTAAGCTCACGCTTCATGATCTTCGTGCGGCGATCGTCACCGTATTTCTCGGCAATTTCACTGATTTCGTCACGAATGAGTTTCATCATTTTTTTGTCGCTCTTCAGAAGAGATTCCAAGTACTCAATTTCTGCCTGTACCTCCTTCAACTCGTCCTCAATCTTCTTTCGCTCAAGACCAGCAAGCTTCTGCAAGCGCATGTCGAGAATGGCAACTGCCTGTCGCTCGGAAAATTTAAACGTCTTGATCAAACCCATCTTTGCGTCTTCGACGGTGCGGGACTTCTTAATCAAAGCGATGATCTCGTCGATGTGGTCGAGTGCCTTTTTCAACCCAAGGAGAATGTGTTCGCGATCTTTTGCTTTGTTCAAATCAAACTGCGTGCGCTTTGTTACCACGTCTTTGCGGTGACCTACGTATGATTCAAGAATAGACTTGAGTGACAGTGTTTGTGGCACGCCATCAACCAACGCCACCATGTTGTAGTGGAACGTTTCCTCCAGTTGCGTGTGCTTGTAGAGAGCATTCAGAACGGTCTGAGGATGCCCCGTACCTTTGAGCTCGATAACAATACGAATATCGTCGGTTGACTCGTCGCGCGCATCGCGAATGCCTTCTACCTTCTTCTCGTTTACCAAATCCGCAATGCGCTGCAGCAAGTCAGATTTGTTTACGCGGAATGGAATCGAGGTAATGACAATCTGGAAATCACCCTTCTTACCTTCCACTATTTCGGCCTCACCACGCACCAACACGCCTCCGCGTCCTGTTGAATACGCATGGTTGATGTCTTTTTGGTTGAACGCGATACAGCCGGTTGGAAAATCAGGACCTTGTACAAACTGGAGCAAATCTTCGGTGGTTGCCTTAGGTTCATCAATCAGGTGTTGGGCCGCTGCGCAGAGCTCACGCAAGTTGTGTGGCGGAATGTTGGTAGCCATACCCACGGCGATACCCAAGGTACCGTTCAGGAGCAGGTTTGGCGCAGCTGCAGGGAGTACCGTTGGTTCCTTTTCAGTGTTGTCGTAGTTGGGAACGAAACTTACTGTTTCCTTTTCGATATCTTTGAGCATTTCACCTCCGAGGCGAGACATTTTTGCTTCGGTATAACGCATCGCCGCGGCGTTATCGCCGTCGATGGACCCAAAGTTACCTTGACCAATAACCAAGGGATAGCGCATCACGAACGGCTGCGCCATTTTTACCATTGATTCATAGATAGCGGAGTCACCGTGAGGATGCAGCTTACCCATCACTTCACCCACCACTGTTGCAGATTTTCGAGTTTTGGCGCCCGAGCTGAGTCCCAGCTTGCCCATCGTATAGAGAATGCGACGGTGCACTGGCTTCAATCCATCGCGCACATCAGGAAGTGCACGGTCGGTAATAACCGACATAGCGTAGTTGATGTATGCCTCACGCATTTCTTGCGTGATGTTTCGCTGCGTTATGTGGCCGTGCACCACTTCACGTGCCTCTCCACTTCCATCACGACTTGCATCTTTTCTGGCTGCCATAGCGGGGGCATTATAGCACGACCATTTCCAGAAAACACCCTACCAAATGCCCCTAGAAACCAGACTCTTCGGCCCCAGGAGCATCGGAGACGTCACTTTTCGGTGTGGGCGTGGAGGTGGCCAATACGGTAACCGACCCAATGGTCACGTCCTCGCCAAGCGGGAGCTGCCCTACTGCGGCAACTTGCGCAGCGGCGCTGTTTATTTGGGTGTATTGATTGGCAGCGTCATCGTAGCGAGCAGAAAGCTCCTCTGCTGCATCGCGAGCCATAGATGCGGGATCTTGGTACACCTCGCCGGCAGCTACCTCTCGGGCAGCATTGGTGCGCGCGCTGTGCTGGATACCGCGTACAAAAAAAGTCGCCCACACAACAAAAAGCACTACCGCAAAGACCCCGGCGATTAAGCCAGCGAATGCAGCACGGTCTTCCTTCGGGCGCTCTTTCAAATCAGCTATAAGCTGCTTCATATTGAAATACTACCACGTCGGTGTGGTGCCAGGTGAAGTAGCTATGCACCGAGAACAACCACTTCACCACTCTTCCCAGCGATGTCTTTTGGTTTAATCGTGAGCTTATCAACTGCCTTAGTACCTTCTGCTCCTGCCTCCTTTAAGAATCGCTTGAGTGCGTCTTTCTCTCCAATTTCTCCGAAGTGAATCGGAATGATTATTTTCGGCTCGAGGGCAACAGCCATTTTATGCGCCTGCGCAGCATCCAGAACACCAAAACCACCAATCGGGACAAAGAGGACATCTATTGAATCCAGATCTTCGGTTACTTCGGCAGGAAGTTTCGTATCATCGAGTGCACCCAGATACACAATCTGCATGCCATCGAATTCCAATGAGTACACGGTGTTGTACCACTCCACTTCGTCGTAGTGTGATTTAGTGCCATATCCAGCCGCAAAGATAGACGCTACTTCGTATTCACCAGGTCCTTTAATGACAAAGGCTTGGCGATCGCCGCGTGAGCAGAGGTCGGCCCCGTTCATATCGGGGTGATTCAGAGAAACGAAGCAAACATCGGCACCGAAAGAAGAGCCTTTGAGTTTTGATTCTTTTGAAATGGGGTTAAAACCAAGAACGGTGTCGCCCGCCTGCAATTTAATGAATTCGCCTCCGTGGTACGTGATGATCATGCGCGCATTCTACACTGCTCGATTCGATTGTGCGACTTGGCCTATTCCCCACCCCTGCCTTGCGCGCAGAACGTGCACCTGCTACATTCCTCGCTATCGCCATTCAAAGAGGAATGGTGGTCGTGCGGGATCAAAACCCGTTCGCAACGACTCCGAAGGAGAGAACATGCTCCGATACGCTCATGATCCGACGACGATGGTTGTTCTGGCTCGTTCTGCGAGCCCCCACACCAGCGGCGCAATCGGCGCCTGACGGCATGTCGCCAACTAAGGAGATTCCATGCAGAATCGCCCCGGGCTGAAGGCCAGGTAAGCGAGAACGATGCATGTGCAGGAGGAACTCAGGCTACTACACTACGAGTGGTACTCCTCTCAGCTCGTTTACGACCCCGCGGACAAACATCCGCGGGGTCACTCTTTTATATGGTTTCAAAGTGTGTGCGTTTCTATGCCAGAATACATGTAGTACGTTCATTGCACATCAGCCCACAAACAAGGATCAACACATGACACATACGCGTCCAACACCGTATGAAGAAACCCGCCCGTGGGGAAAATTTCGTCAGTTTACCCACAACGATGCCACGACGGTAAAAATCATTACCGTGTCACAGGGTAAAAAACTCAGTCTGCAGTCGCACCGACAACGGAGTGAATACTGGCGTGTCTTGAAAGGCTCCGTCATCATCACTATTGGGTCCCGACAGCATCATGCGCGCGCCGACGAAGAATTTTGGATTCCCGTTGGTACCGTGCACCGACTCGAGGGTGTGGGGCAACATAACGAAGTTCTCGAGATTGCATTTGGCACCTTCGACGAGAACGACATTATTCGCCACGACGATGAATGGGGGCGTAAGTAGCGCGCACCCCTCGTCTTTGCCTTCTTGCTATTCCCATGGCCCCGCGCACTGCGCGGGGTCATTTTATAAAGGACCGACCTTTATATTTGTATTTGACACTGCATATAATAGTTGTACAGTGAATAGTGGAACTCGCAACTTAGTACGCTAGTTCCTTGTCAGCAACCGCCATAGGAGTTTTTATGGCTTTGAAGAGTAAGGCAGAGGCTCGGGAGATGTATCTCGAGTATAAGGAGCATCGTGGTGAAGATACGATGTCGGTGGGAGGCTACTTGTTTGCCCTCTCGCTGTTCATCGCTTTCGGCATCGCGCTTGCCGCGTTCACGGCATCCCAGACCTACACGATGAAACCGAACGGATGGTGGATCGTGGCGTACTTCGCCATCACTATCCCCGGCGTCATCATCTCGGGCATGTCGCGAAACTGGCTCGTCAGCCTCATCGGCTACGTGATGATTATCCTCCCTACCGGGGCGATCGTCGGACCGTACGTGAAGTTGTTCGAGCTCAGCTCGGTCTTGAATGTACTCATGCTTACCATCGCGGCCACGGTCGTGATTGGTTTCTTGGGTGCTATCTGGCCGAAGTCGGTCGAGCACTGGTTCGGCTTCCTGTTTGCCGGATTGGTGATTCTCTTGCTTGCAGACCTGAGCCCGCTCATCCTCAAGTACTTCGGGATGAAGCCAGCACTGCATCAACCGACGGTGGACTGGTTCGCCATCGGCCTCTTCTCCCTCCTGATTTTCTACGACATGAATCAGGCGATGAGGATGCCGCCGAACCTGAACAACGCGGTGTACAACGCCGTGGCGATGTACCTCAATATGATCAACTTGTTCGTGCGGCTCTTGGCACGCACGGGCCAGCTGGCTCCTGAGGTCGCGTCGACGGTTGGTGAGGTGGTTGGCGAAGCGCTGTAGCAGGCAGCAACTCTCCCTGACAAACTGGACCCTCGCAGCATCGCTGCGAGGGTCTCTTCGTTTATAAAGGACCGACCTTTATATTTCGTCTTGCTATCAAGAATTCATACCAGCAGACCCCAAAGAAACCTTGCGCAGGCGGGTAGCCGAGCAGAGCAACATCGTAGCAACGATGTATGCGTGTTTCTAAAGGGTTTGCGAAAAACAAGCTACTTTGCACCAGACTTACTACCCAGCTAAAATTGGTACACGCCAGATGCTGGACCGCTGCAAAAGTAATGCAACCCGAAGGTTGCACCCTCTCCCCCTCTCATATATAGTGCCTCCACGCCTTATAAACCCCGTGAATGGCTAACCCGCAGCGCTCCGCAAAGGAACGGAAGCAAGAGCCTGCGAACCTGACACGCAAAAACACTATGGCGAAGAAAACAGCAGCACCTGTGGTAGCACAGGAGCACGATGCAGACGAGGTGGTGGTGCCAAAAAAGGAGACCTTGATGGACTCCTTGATGAAGGACACCCCAGCTCTTCCTGAACTCGGTGAGGTAGTAGAGGGGCCGGTAGTAGCGATCGGACGCGCACGCGTGTTCGTCGACCTCCACCCTTTCGGCACCGGTATTATTTATGGTCGCGAATACCTCTCGGCTCGCGATACGCTCAAGAACGTCAACATCGGCGACATCATTGCCGCAACGATTGTTGAGCGTGAAAACAAGGATGGCTACGTGGAGCTTTCGCTTCGCGAAGCACGCCAAGCTCTCATCTGGGGCGAAGCTGAAAAGGCCGCTACTCAGAAGACCGTCTTGGAACTTCCAGTTACCGATGCAAACAAGGGTGGCCTCATCATCGAGTGGCAGGGTATCCAGGGCTTCTTGCCAGCGTCACAGCTTGCAGCGGCTCACTACCCACGCGTACCAGATGGCGACAAGGACCGCATCTTCACTGAGTTGAAGAACTTGATCGGCACCAAGCTCGAACTCCTCATCATCACGGCAAATCCAAAGGAACAGAAGCTCATCTTCTCTGAGAAGGGCGCTGAGTCTGGCGAGAAAGCAACATTGATTGAGAAGTACAAGGTGAGCGACGTCATCAAGGGTGTCGTTACCGGCGCAACCGACTTCGGCGTCTTCGTGAAGCTCGAGGAAGGATTGGAGGGCTTGGTACACATCTCTGAAATGGATTGGGGCCTCGTTGAGGATCCTAAGTCTCGCTACAAGGTAGGTGAGAACGTGAACGTTAAGGTAATCGAAATCAAGGAAGGTAAAATCTCCCTCTCGATTAAGGCGCTCACTGAAGATCCGTGGAAGACCGCCGCAGCGAAGTACAAGAAAGACCAACAGGTTGATGCCGTGGTCATCAAGTACAACAAGCACGGTGCACTCGCTTCTATTGAAGAAGGCGTTGCAGGATTGGTACACGTCTCGGAATACGAGAACGAGGAGAATCTGCGCAAGAACTTGGAACTTGGTAAGGTGTATCAGTTTACGATCACCCTCTTTGAGCCAAAGGATCGCCGCATGACGCTTAAGCCAATTAAGAAATAGAGGAGAGTACGGTTACAGGTTGTAGAAATCCAGGCGGCACCTTCGGTGCCGCCTGGATTTTATGTGTGCACGCCTTTACCGCCACATGCACATTCCAGGCTTCTGCTTTCCCACCCCTTGCATCCCCTCTCCTTTCCCTGCACAGTGCCGGTTAGTCACACAACAGAGGAACGGCATATGGAACACGAGAGGCGCTTCTGCGGCCCATGCACGGCATGCTGCAAGACGCACATGGTTCAAGAGCTGGATAAACCCATAGGAACCTGGTGCAAACACTGCACTCGCGGCGTGGGGTGCCGAATCTACCCGAAACGCCCTGAATCCTGCGCTCACTTTGTCTGCCTGTGGCGTATGGGTGTCGCTGGCGTAGCGGATGAACCACCGCACAAAACGGGAATCGTGGCGGATATTCAGGATCTTCCGCATATTGGCCACACACTCCTGATCTACGAATACAAAGCGGACGCACTGGAAACACCCTACGCGAAAGAGTTGCGCAATACCTATCTGAGTGCGACAGAGCCCATGGCCATCATCTGCGTACCAGTAAAAGGTGCGCCCTCAATCATCATGATGAGTGACGCGCACAAGCAGGCTGATAAATACACTATCAATGGGCGGCTCCTTCGCGTGCGTCTTGCACAACGCGTTGACGCAACGATCTTTGTGCCAGAGTAAGTTTTGGAAAAGGTGATGCCCGGCGCGTACGCGCCGGGCATTCTTTATGCATGCGGTATCTCACTGATCTGCTTGTTTGAGAGATACACACGCCAGAGCTCCGTATCCCGTTTGAATTTTTGATATTGCCGCAGCTGCGCCATTCCATGGTCACGCAGCTCCTTGGTGCGCCGTCGCATCTTCGGCGACAAGTGCACACGCACCGCATGTTGCTGTGCCGCTGTCAGTGCATGCTTTGCGTCAGCAAGCATGGCGAGCATGTCTTCACGCCATTTTCCTTGCGGTTCAAAATGACTCACTTTCCACTCGTGCGATTCGATCTCGCGCAAGATGAGTACCAGTGACGATTTCAACTCGGCAATGTCTGCGCGCAAAGACCGTATACTGCGCATCACCACCACCAGCGCCAAGCCAATGCCAATCCCAATAATGCCCGAGGTGTTCATGAGAAGTCCTCCTGTTGCTGCTCATACGCTACCGTGCAGCAATAGGAGACGCAAGACACAGCCTTGTGCGAGAGCCTCGTGCACGTGAAGCATCCTTAGTTGAAGCGATTCATCGCAGGCACGTACCCTTCCTCTACAATGCACTCCAGAGCCTCTACAGTGGTCTTCAGCACCTTTTTAAGCTCAGGTTCGTCCTTGGGTGAGAACTTACCGAGAATGAACTTCAGCACTGCTTCCTCGCCCTGCGGCTTTTTCACCACTCCCTTGGGCGTATGCGAAGAAACGCCAATACGCACACGGATGAATTCATCAGTTTTTATCGCGCGCGCCACTGACTTAAGTCCATTGTGCCCTCCCGAAGAGCGGGCAAACGAAATTTTTATGCGCCCTAGGGGCAAATCGAGGTCATCGTATACAACCACAAGGTTTTTTGCTGCCTTCACACTCTTTACGTACTTCCCCACGGCAGCCCCAGACTTGTTCATAAAGGTGTTGGGGAGCACGAGCGTACTTTTTTCCACTTTTACAACGAGTGCGTTCGCTTTTTTGTCTTCTCGCCACTCATCACTCTCCTGTTTCTTAGCAAATAGCTCCACTGCCATCCTTCCTGCGTTGTGACGCGTACGATCGTATTCATTCCCCGGATTTCCCAGACCAACAATGACGTAGTTCATAGGGAGAAGTGTACCTATTTATGTCACTTGTGCCACTTGCAAAATAAAATAAGCAGCACGCCACAAGAAAAAACTTTTTCTTGTGGCGTGCTGCGATAAAAAAACTTGTGTAGGAAAAAGTTGAGCGTATAATGCGCAGCACATGAATGATTTGCTTGCATCCAACAATGTGGTTGATGCACCGAGTGGTAACACTCAAGAGTATCGTTCGCTTATCGTATACACGCTCCTCGCGCTGTTCGTTGCTTTGTTTGTGCGCATGTACGTTGCAGCACCTTATTTAGTCTCAGGAGCTTCTATGGATCCATCCTTTGAGACACTCGACTATCTCGTCGTCGATCGTGTCAGCTATCGCCTTGATGATCCGCAGCGTGGCGACGTGATTGTATTCAAATATCCACACGATCCGAGCCGCTCCTTTATCAAGCGCATCATCGGACTACCTGGTGAGACCGTTGTGCTCCAAGGAGACACCGTCTTAGTTCAAAACACCGAACATCCACAAGGTTTTATCCTTTCGGAGCCATATATTTCTGCACAAAACACGCGCCCGACGGAACTCACGATGCAGCTCAAGGACGACCAGTACTTCGTCATGGGCGACAACCGCCGAGCAAGTGCTGATTCGCGCACCTGGGGAGCATTGCCAAAGCAAAATATTGTCGGACGCGCACTAGTACGCCTCTTCCCTTTCACCGAGATAGATCTCTTGCCTGGCGAGGCCACTTATCAAGAATAGCTTATTAGCTCTTGTAGTTCATTTTATGATTACGACGCAAAGTGCCAAAGAGTGTAAGTCTGCGACAGAGATGCTGGAACGTGCAGCGCGTGTGGCACAGTTTTACGGATTCATTCCATTCGAGAATGCCCCCAAGGGTGAACTCGGCGTCGTATCCGGGCGCACCACTAAACTTGATACAAAAGATATTTCTTTTTCACGCGCACAAGAACGCATGCTCGTGAGCGCTGTTAAAGTGTGCGCCGTGCAAGGACTGGGAGACAAGCGCATGCCAGTACTTTTGTATCGCCTCATGCCTGGAGAAAAAGGCACGGCAACAGCACTCGAGCTGCATGCGATCGGAATCCCTGATGCCATTGCTGAAGGACTTCTCATCGCCGTTTCTGACGCAATCGCCGGAGACGTGGGCATCGCGAAGCGCGTCGTGCATATCAACAGTATTGGTTCAAGCGAGTCATCGGCACGCTACGCACGCGATCTTGGTGTTTTCTTGCGCAAGTATAGTGAAGACTTCCCGACGCACCTCAAACAGCGTCTGCCAGCAGATCCGATTGGTGTGCTCCTGAACCTCGCCGAAAAAGGGCACCCTCAACTCAATCGTGCGCCCGTATCTATGGACTACTTGAATGAAGAAGAGCGTCGTCACTTCTGGGATGTGCTCGAGTACTTGGAACTCTCAGGCAATTTCTATGAACTCAATCCACTCGTATTGGGAAGCAGAGACTGTTGGGCACACACACTCTTTGAAGTGTCGAGTGTTGACGAAGAAACGGGCATTCGCACACCGTTTGCACGCGGAGGACGCTACGATTCTCTGGCAGGACGCTGCGTGGGCGCAGGTGCCTCCGCAGTCACCGTATCAATTGTGCTCGATACGAAAGTGCCTGCAAAAATGAAACGATACAACGCAACACCCTCGGTATACTTTGCGCACCTCGGCAAAGAAGCACGACGCCGAACACTCCCCGCACTTGAACTTTTGCGTCGCGCAGAAATTCCAGTACACCAATCACTTGCATACGAACAGTTGGCCCCACAGATGGCCGATGCAAAACGCCTCAATGTGCCATGGCTCTTAGTGATGGGTCACAAAGAAGCAATGGAGGGCACGATGATCGTGCGCGATGTACGCAGCAATTTCCAAGAATCGGTACTTCTTCCTGAATTGCCGGGCTACCTTCGCCGACGCCGACTTGGCGTTGCATAACTTGCCGAACAGTACGCCTCCTGTTAGCGTCTCGCCAGACACCTGACATAGGAGCACCCAATGCCTGTAGATACACGCATCCTCGTCTTTCTCCTGCCTTTCTCTGCATTGCTCATGGTCGCTATGTACTATGGCGGCTGGGAGGCACTCAAAGAATGGTTGGCAAAACTCGAGACACCCGTACAGCTATCGGAACTTGATGCCTGCGCGCCGAACGCATACCACACACGCATTGTGCCCGGAGAGGCGTGGGGAAATGCAGTGATGTTCGAGTTCAACGAGCCACCGCAACATGCCATCACGTATCGAACACCGGAGGACGCCAAGGTACGCCTAGAACAGATCGAGGTGCACATGCCATGGCGCACGACCATGCACCTTGCATTTATCAACGGCACCCTCACTCGATACTGGGTTAAGCATCAAGGGAATGAGTTGCGCCTCGACCCAACACCGATCGAAGTTGCTTCAGCAACAGCACTCCTCACGCGTGTTCGCACGATCGCAGGAACCAACGCTCAGCGTGCGTAAAGACACTGATATGGCGGCGCCCAAAGGGCGCCGCCATGCTATTTGACTTTGTATATATAAAATGGTTTAATCATAGGAGTTACAACGAAGGGAAAGGAATACCTTATGGACGGCTTAATCCAGGCGTTCATCGACTACTTTGGCGTGCCGGCTATGTATCGCATACCAGCGATCATCGCCGCGCTCGTCACCTTGGCCATGGTCGCCTATGTCGGGCGCCGCTTACAGCAATGGCTGAAGTGGCGCAGCCAAACCAGCCTGCAGCACATCGACGTGCAGCTGCATACGCTGACGTTCGATGCCACGAACCAACCCCATCTCGAATGGGAAGGCGTGGGCAAGCTGAGCGTTGCCGACGTGGCCGAGTGGCAACACTTGGCACGCGCAGTGCAGAGCGCAGCGATGCAGACCGAGCACGGACGTGAATGTGTTGTGCTGGGCAATGTGGACCAACACGACCAGTTCTTAAACCAGCTGGTGAGCATGGCTGGTGCGTTGCCAAAACTCGCACTTATCGCCAGCGAAATGGACTACCCCGTGTATCAGGGGCTCCTGGTGTGCGAAAAGTACGCCGGCATCCCTGCTCGACTGAAGCTCTTCCTCGTGACAGAAGAGCAATTGGTCTACTTTTCCGCCAGCAGTTTCGAAGCTCGATTTGCTGACGGTAAAGGGTTGCGCTCGCCGCACCACATCGAACGTGTGCGTACTCTGTACCGCATGGGGCAGATTGCTATCTCGCCTACTCATCCTAGAGAAGCGAGCCTGCGTCTGTGGTGGTCGAGCACGCCCGTATGGTTTCGGGTCATCCGAGACATTCGTGCCGGCCGTTCTGTAGCGGCGTCGGGCATTGTGCGGCTCAGCAACAACGAGCAGCCACTCCGTCGGATAACCGGCGCGTAGCATTCCACCCTCAGCGGCGGCACCCTTGGTGCCGCCGCTTCTTTTATGTAACTCCCCAACCCTTTCTCCCCTTGCCTTTCCCCCTCCCTACGTGGTACAGTCCTCAGACATATGGCAATAAACGCAGAAATAGTACGTGTCGGAACCGAAAACAGCATGAGCGTGATTCGTAAATTCACACGCAAGCTTCAGGGTACTGGCATCGTCAAAGAAACCCGTAATCGTCGCTACTGGGAGCGAGCTTCATCAGATGCAGTAAAGAAGAAGCGCGCCCTCAAGCGCATCAAGCGCCGTGCAGAGTTTGCACAGCTTCTCAAAGAAGGAAAAGTTCAGGAGCGCCAGCCGCGCCGCGGTGCTGCTCGCTAGGTATGGCTTCAGTCCGGCCACAGCCGGAAACAGTCCAGTGCGATGTATACAATGGTACGCGTGGCCCACTGCCACGCGTACCATTTTGTGCGATAGCAAAAGACATTCTGGGGCCACGCTTTGCTGTTTCCGTCGCACTTCTCGGCGACCGTCGTTCTCGCGCACTCAATCAAGAGTTTAGAAAAAAATCGTACGTTCCAAATGTGCTCTCTTTCCAAACAGGTAAAGCGAGTGGAGAAATAGTGCTGAATCCTCGCAAGGCGCGACGTGAAGCAAAACGGTATGGACATTCCGTACGTGAACATCTGCTCTTTTTATACGTTCACGCCTGCCTGCACCTGCTTGGGCATGATCATAGCCCCCGGATGGATGCGCTAGAAAAAAAGTTCACGCACAAGTATCTCAAGGACGCATAACGCTCTATCTTGTCCGTTATCCACCCCAGTAAGCGCTTTAGGCAATGGGTTCAAGGGGTTACAATGAAATCAAGGCACTACGTGCCGACTTATATGGCACGCGTCTACGCAGGCATTGATATTGGAACCTACCACGTGAAAGTGGTGATTGCTGCGGTAGCCGACACTCCTGATGCACCGCTCAAAATTATTGGTACCGGCACCGCCTCTTCAAAAGGCATGCGTCATGGGTACATCGTGAACACAAAAGACGCCTCAAAAAGTATCAAGGAGGCTTTTGATAGGGCGTCTCAGATGGCTAAAGTGCGCGTGCAGTCAGCCCGTGTGGCCATAGGCGGTGTCGGTCTCGACGAACTTCGTGCAACTGGTGATGTAACCCTCACACCATCAGGAGGCGAAGTAACCGAGCGCGACATAGATCGTGCAATTCGCGAGGCAGAGAAAAGAGCATCAGGTCAGCTCACAAACCGCAAAATCATCCACAGCCTCCCTATTGGTTTCCGTGTCGATGGTAATGCGGTACTAGGGCGCGCCATTGGTATGAAAGGCACAAAACTTGCCGTTGATACCCTCCTCATTACAGCGCTCGAACAGCACTACCACGATATCGTGGAAGCAGTCGAGGCCGCCGGTGTCGAGGTTGAAGACGTCATGGCTTCTCCCCTATCTGCAAGTCTCGTTACTCTTACCAAGCCGCAGAAAGTTGCTGGTGTTGTCTTGGCAAACATTGGAGCTGAAACAGTCTCGATCGCAGTCTTTGAAAACGACACGCCCGTTTCAGTGAAAGTACTTCCTGTTGGCGCATCGGCAATCACGAACGACATTGCAATTCAATTGCGTCTGCCACTCCACGAGGCAGAACAACTCAAGCGCGGCGCAGTCATCGGAAGCGATGTGCCGCAGAAGAAAATTGATGAGCTTATCTCAAGCCGACTGAAAGATATTTTCGGACTCATTGATGCACACCTGAAAGCAATCGGGAAACAGCGTCTACTTCCAGCGGGAATTGTTATCACCGGTGGCGGCTCTGGCATTGCCAGCGTGAGTGATTTAGCGAAGGCAACGATGCGACTTCCATCCCAGGTGGGCAGTATGGGCCAGAGTGCTTCTCGCGCGATTGCAGCGGATGCCACGTGGGCGGTTGCCTACGGCTTGTGCAAGTGGGGGTACTCGACAGATGCTCATCGCACCGAAACTAACCTGTTTGAAGGCGTCGGAGAGAGCATTAAACGCTTTTTTAAGGCACTCTTGCCCTAAATTGGCAAGTATTGTGGCGGTACTTGTTTATTGATACTATTGGCTTCGTTAGCCAGTCTTGTGAATGGAAGCATGTGAAAAGAGCGGCTATAAAAACGACCTAAAGACAAACGATATTTATGACCAAGAAAGTCCAACCTGATATTGAAGCATTCGCGCGTATTCGCGTCATTGGTGTAGGTGGTTCTGGAAACAACGCAGTTAACCACATGGTTAACTCTAAAGTGCGTGGGGTTGATTTCATCGCCGTTAACACCGACGCACAAGACTTGCACCGCTCAAAAGCACCGAAAAAAATTCATATTGGACGCAACCTGACACGCGGTTTGGGCACAGGAATGAATCCTGATCTGGGCAAACACGCTGCAGAAGAAAATAAAGAAGAAATTCAGGAAGCACTCAAGGGTTCTGACATGGTGTTCGTTACGTGCGGTATGGGCGGCGGCACAGGAACCGGCGCAGCACCTGTGGTTGCACAAATTGCACGTGAACTCGGCGCACTCACCGTTGCCGTCGTCACGAAGCCATTTGGATTTGAAGGTCAACAACGTGGTCGCCTTGCGGATAACGGTATCAACGAACTCAAAAAAGCAGTTGACGCACTGGTCATGATTCCCAACGACAAGCTGCTCTCAATTGTTTCTCGCGACACAGGTATCAAGAATGCATTTTCAATGTGTGACGACATACTGAAGCAAGCTGTTGAAGGAATTTCCGACCTCATCACCACCCCTGGTATCATCAACGTAGACTTTGCTGACGTACGCACTATTATGCAGAACGCTGGTTCGGCACTCATGGGTATTGGTACGGGTACTGGCGAGAAGCGCGCCGAGGAAGCTGCGAAGGCTGCAATCTCTTCACCGCTCCTCGATGTGTCTATCCACGGCGCGAAAGGGGTGCTCTTCTCTGTTGCCGGCGGCGAGGACCTCGGGATGCTCGAGATTCAGGATGCGGCACAGGTCATCACCAACGCGATCGACCCAGATGCTAAGGTTATCTTTGGCGCAATCACCGACGAGACTCTCAAGAAGGGACAAATCAAAGTTACTGTTATCGCTACCGGTTTCCCAGAGCAAATGCTCGCAAAGGCATCACTCTTTAGCGGCGTCAGCACTCCTCGCGTCGTAAAACCGGTCCCTGAAGAAAAGCCACGTCCTATTGTAAAGGAAGAGCCTGAAGTGGCTCCACGCGGTGAAATTGCCGGTGTTGAGCCAGAGCACCACGACGACGCTCCCGCAGCACCAGAGCCTGCAAAGAAAATTCTTGCGGACGATGAAGACGACTGGGCATCTCTTCCCTCTTTCTTGCGCCGAAAGTAACACACGTCTTTCACGCACGGCCCTGCTCGCACGTCCAGACACAGGTGTATAGTTGACACCTCTCTGTGAACCATACACACTGCACGTATGCAGCGAGCTCCTGAACACCTCCGCTTTGCCGTACTCGCCGTTGACGTGGCGCTGTTTACCATTCGCGATCGCATGCTGTATGTGCGGGTGATGCAGGTCAACCGCCCTCCCCACTTTCAAAACATGCTGGGCTTGCCTGGCGGCCTTATTCAAGAAGATGAAACCGCAGAAGAAGCAGCGGCTCGAGTTCTTAAAGAGCGCGGCGGTATCGACTCCGAGAAAGCGCACATGGAACAGTTGTTCACCTTCAGCGACGTGAATCGGGACCCGCGTGGGCGTGTGGTCGCGGTGGCGTATCTGGCACTGGTACCGTGGGACACACTCTCAACACTCGAGCAAGCCGATACTCCCTCTGCACAATGGCAACCCGTTGCTCACACCGCGCGCCTGGCATACGATCACACCGAAGTATTAGAAACCGCCATTGAGCGGTTGCGCTCCCGCATTTCGTACAGCACACTTATCAGCAAATTGCTCCCCAACGAATTTACCCTTTCAGAACTGCAGATTGCCTATGAAAGCGTCCGAGGTGAATTGCTAGACAAGCGCAACTTCAGAAAAAAAATTGACATGCTCAATGTGCTTACTCCGCTAAAAAAGAAACGTACCGGAGTACGTGCACGACCAGCACTCCTGTACCGGTTCAGTTCGAGCGTAGTAAAGATTACGCCACAGCTGTAACCTTTTGTGCACAGGAATTGCGTACATTCCTCATGCTAGACTCTCTAGGTACCGAGCTTTTGTCTGTATAGGTACATATCATCTAACCCTCATTCCTCGTTATGTACGACCTCATTATCGTTGGTGGTGGCCCAGGTGGCGCAGCTGCCACCGTGTATGCCGCAAGAAAGCGCCTCAAGACCCTTTTTATTACTGCAGAGTGGGGCGGACAAAGCACGGTTTCAACCGACATTCAAAACTGGATAGGAACTCCATCAATTTCTGGAGCTGATCTGGCAAAATCTCTCAAAGCCCACGTGGAGGCGTACGGCCAA
The DNA here is from genome assembly GCA_018060545.1 of Minisyncoccota bacterium. Classification (GTDB taxonomy): domain Bacteria; phylum Patescibacteriota; class Minisyncoccia; order Phycocordibacterales; family UBA2100; genus JAGOVW01. Next base: position 38,430 of record JAGOVW010000002.1, on the reverse strand, counting down.
GATGTTGTCACGACCCTTGCTCCTCAAACCGCGACACACGTCGAGGCACACGATGACAAAGTCGTAGTAACTACTGCTGACGGGAAAACACATGAAGGGGCGACACTTTTGATTACGACAGGCTCTACTCGCCGCAAACTGGGCGTCCCTGGTGCCGATACGTTTGAACACAAGGGACTCACCTACTGTGCAAGTTGTGATGGCCCACTCTTTTCAGGACAAGATGTAGTTGTCGTTGGTGGTGGAAATGCAGGCTTTGAGACAGCTGCACAACTGCTTGCGTATGTGAAAAGTGTCACACTACTTGATCGAAACGACGCATTCCGCGCAGACGAAGTTACAGTTCAGAAAGTACTTTCAAAACCAAACATGCACGCATTGCACTTCTGCGAAATTGTAGAAGTGGTCGGAGAAAAGTTCGTCACCGGCATCAAGTGGCGACACCAGCAAACGGGCGAGATTAACCACGTACCATGCACCGGTATCTTTGTTGAAGTAGGTCTTATTCCAAGCACCGAATGGGCAAAAGACGCGGTTACTCTCAATGATCGCAAGCAAGTGGTTATTGATCCTCGCACGCAAAAGTCATCACACCCGCGCATCTGGGCAGCCGGAGACTGTACAGATGTGCTCTACCATCAAAACAACATTGCGGCCGGCGACGCCGTCCGCGCACTCGAAGATATCTATCTTTTCATACACGCGAGCTAGCCGTTCTACCGTGCGTTGACTTCCCTGCAGTACCCGCTTTAATGGCAGAAGACCCTGCTTGGAGGTTGCCATGAAGAAAGAGGACAAGTACTCACCCAGTGAGGATGTGTATCGGCGACTCGTGCTCGATGCGAAAAGTTTCAAAGGAGAATTGCCTGAGCGTACCGTGCGTGAGCTGGCACTCGCTGAGCGGCTCATTAACCGTCTGGCATGGCTCCCCTATCTTCTTACCGTGATTGGGTTGGGCGTCGGACTGTTTGCATATGCCGGTGTGTGCGCAAGTGGTGCCAGTGAGTCGCAACTCTGTTTCTGCATAGGACTCCCTCCCGTGTGTGCAGGGATCGGTGCAGGAGTGGCCTACATCATCAACGCACGTCAGTACCAAATCTTGATTGATGCGTTGCGCATCCGACACGATCTCATACCACTACTCCGTACCAGCTTCACAGGCGACGACGCACTTCTTCCCGTTCTAAAGCGAATCGAGCGACGACTATGAATCGCCACACTCCGCTACGAACCTAGGGCCCGCACAGTATTGTGCGGGCCTTTCATTGACCTAGACCCCTCTCTGCCGTATGGTAGCGCCTGGGTCGGCGTCCACACCCGATCTGGACCATGGCTATGGTGGACATGGTTCGTACCCACTCGCATGCAAGGATGTAGATGATGCGAGCACTACTGGTAACCACACTCGTCTCCTTCGCCCTATCAACACACTGCACTTCAACGGCCACCGCGGCCGACGGAGTGATTGTTGAGAAAGGCAATCAGACGAAGGCGGATCACCCCAAAGGTAAGACCTGCCCGAAGACCGGCAAACCTCTCTGAGGCGCGCCTGTCCAAAGGTATGTTTAGAAATAGGGTGAGTCGCCTGAATTGATGTGGTTCGCCTGGGTCGGTGGGCGGGTTGGTTGACGGACTCGCCCACCGGTTTCCACTTTTCCACCTCTGTTCTTTCATGCACTTGCATAAAACTGCGCCTCACGCTAGAGTGGCGGCAGCAGTAGGGGTCGTCCAACCACCTCAACTGAGGGTCCGCAAGGACCCCCACCAAAAAGGCGCCGGCTACATCCCGGCGTCTTTTAATTTTCCATACCGGCCTTTTGGCCTACTAAGCTCGCGAGGTCTTTAGAACACGATGCCCAAGAGCTAGCGCCGCTCCTGCTGATGCAATTGTTACAGCAAACCACATCAAGAAATAGTAGTCATTATCTCCGCTCGTGTACGGCACACTCGCCAATGCAAGTTGCTGGGGTTGCGGATTGTACAGAGACACACGCCGTGTTGGCGGATACCACAAGTACTCTCCCTGGTAGTACCCCTGGTTGAAGTACGAGCCTTGGGTGTAGTAGTCGTTTTGGTGGTAGTACGTTCCCTGCGTGTAGTACGTTGGCTGTGCGTAGTAGTCGTTCTGATGGTAGTAGGAACCCTGCGTATAGTATGAAGGCTGAGTGTAGTAATCAGCCTGAGAGTAGTAATTACCTTGGGTGTAGTAGTTACCTTGCGTGTAGTACGTCGCTTGAGAATAGTAGTCAGCCTGGGAATAATAGTTCCCCTGCGTGTAGTAGTTTCCTTGGGTGTAGTAGTTGCCCTGCGTATAGTACGAGCCCTGAGGTGTGTAGCTTCCCTGCGAGTATGAATCGCCGCCGCCTCCATTATCTCCTCCTGGGCCACCAGAATCACCAGAGTCACCGGGACAGCCATCGCCGCCTCCAGAGTCACCAGCATCTCCTGCGTCGCCACCGTCACCGCCGTCTCCTCCATCACCACCGTCACCACCACCTCCGCCGTCACCACCATCACCACCCCCACCCCCATCACCACCATCTCCACCGCCTCCGTCGTCGGCATGAACAAGTGTTATTGATGGAAACGCAAATCCGTTATCAGACACAGCATGTGGGTCTACCTGGAGGAATACAGGCGTAAACATGTAGGAAAGGAACGCGCATGAAAATACGAGAAGTGAGTACGCGGCACCTTGGGTATAGAGGGTCTTTCGAGACATAGACGGGCATGACCTAAAAAACTGATGTACGGCCATCCTACCCCCCACCCCCTCCCAGGTCAAAGGCATTTCGAACCAGAGGACAAAAGAAGAGACACCGCAAATGGCGGTGTCTCTGCGTATCACAGCGCGGCATGAATCGTTACCGATGCGGCAACTCAATCATGAAATACATCGTGTCTCCGTAGATGCGCGCCATCACCATCGAGTATCCATGGATCTTGAAGCGATGGTCGGGGTGCGGCCGTAGTGGACCGAGCCCACATAGATATTCACCTCGTTGATGGCGCAGCAGAATGCGATCTGGCGTGTCCGCGAGCCTGATCCATGGCTCTTTAGGCCTATGGAACACATTGCGCGGAACGCAGAATTCGCCCGCATACGCGGCACTGGTGCCGAGTATGCTGCAGGCCATTAGTAAGGCCAGTGCTCTGTGAAGCATTCGCTTACTCCTCCTAAACACAGCCGAAGCTGCAACTGGGGCGACCATAGCACAGTGAAGAGCCGCTGCCTATGGCAGCGGCTCCCTAAACACCCTTCGCGCATTAGCCCCATCGTTTGAAAACAAGGCTTGCGTTCGTGCCTCCGAAACCAAAGCTATTGGAGAGCACCGCTTCCGGTCTCGCCTCAACGTTTTGCCGAAGAATCGGTACACTCTCAAAGATCGGGTCGAGTTCTTCGATATGGGCACTTGCTGGCAAGAACCCTTCGCGCAACGCCATGATCGAGAATACCGCTTCCTGAGCACCGACGGCACCGAGAGAATGCCCCGTGAGTGACTTTGTCGAGCTGATGGGCGGTATACGCTCACCAAACACAGAACGAATCGCTTCAATCTCCTTCGCGTCACCCACGGGTGTTGATGTCCCATGTGGATTGATGTAACCGACGAGATCGTGCAGGCGCTCGCCTGTGGTGATGGATGTGAGTGCCATATTCATGCACCGCACTGCCCCTTCGCCCGATGGCTGTACCATGTCGTGTCCGTCGGACGTAAGACCAAAGCCAACGAGCTCTGCCAATATCGGTGCCTTGCGAATGTATGCGAATTCATACGCCTCAAGCACCAACACAGCAGCACCGCCCGCAATCACAAAGCCATCGCGATGCTTATCGAACGCACGCGACGCGACCGCCGGCCGATCATTGAAACCTGCCGACATTGCTGGCATAGCATCAAAGACGGCAGAGAGATGTTCATTCAATTCCTCCGACCCTCCGGCGAACACAACGTCCTGGTAGCCGTCGCAAATCTGCTGAGCCGCCAAACCAATGCAATGTGCGGATGTGGCACATGCAGATGAAACACTGAAGTTGTGTCCTTTGATGTGGAACGGCACCGCCAACGTTGCGGATGCAGTTGAAGACATTGCCTTCGGCACCTCAAACGGTCCAATCTTCTTAGGACTCTTGTCGCGACGCACGGTGTCCGCTGCGCCCACTATGGCCGCAACGGATGGTCCACCGGAGCCCATAATGAGCCCAGTCCGTACGTTGGATACCAATTCTGGTGGAAGACGCGACATCTGAATCGCTTCCTCCATGGCGGCGTAGTTCCAGGCTGAACCCATGCCCATAAAGCGTCGAGGCTTACGATCGCCAACTCGGGTCCAATCAAGCGTTGGCTTTCCGTACACTTGGCTGCGAAAGCCAAGCTCTGCTTGCTCGGGCGAGAAAGTGATGCCCGAGCGACCATCGCGTAGCGATTGCACCACTTCAGTGCAATTGTTACCAATGCTCGAGACAATACCCATGCCCGTCACCACGACTCTGCGCTTAGGTCTCATCGAATCTTCCTTCTGTTGCACATGCTGTGATAGAACAAAACCTCGCAAAAGCGAGGTCTGCCTGCACCCTATCACGAGGCACAGGGGCGCGCGAGATTAGGAAGTGATACACGAAATGGGATAGACCGCGTTATTGCAGACCGTCACCCCCTTAAGTCCAAACCATGTATCGCTCTCGTCGAGTGCAACCACTTCATCGGTGCGACAGGTAGATTGTGCGGCGGATGCCTGTACTCCCGCGAGAGCACAGCGGTCGACTTGCTTGACTACCGACGCTTGCAACTTAACTTCATCAAGCGCATTGAAACCGCCGTTGAGTGTTGCTGGGTCCCACTGAACGGAACGAAGTGTGCTATCGAGTGCATTGCCGCTCGTCGGTATATAACCGACCACTTTCCCACCTTTTGCCACCAGCTTGAGCAGTATTTTGTACGTCACCTTGGCACCATCGGGTGCCGTATACGCACTCGGAATACCCGCTGCTTCCCACTGCACCGGCGTTTCGCGCCACGCGTGAATGACTTCTCCACCATTCGGTGACATAACGCGAATCGTTGACTGCTCGGCCCCAACGCCACCCACTGCAACCACTGCAGTGCCGGCTGTATTCACGGGGTACGGGATATGTCCCGGACCAAATGCTCGCCACAACAATTTAGCGGTGTATGTTCCAATATTTTGGTAGGTATGTGTACGAGTGAATGAACCGACGCCCACAGCGTTATCTATGGAACCGTCACCGTAATCGAGCCATGCAGCAATTTCGGAAGTAAGACTTTGCCCAGTATTTCCCGTGAACGTCACGGTAAGTGGGGCACTACCCACGCGCGGTGCTGCATTCAATGGACCCTGTGCAATCGGCGTATCCACCGGCTGCGTGTTGTCCAGAATACACACCGGCGCACCTGGGCAGCCGTTACTATCCGCCGCACCACTGTGTGCATGCATGCCGGCACTACAGAGCGGCGTCTGATACGCGGGACATGACGTAATAGGTACCATGTCGGATGCAGAACCCAGAACACAACGTGGTGCCGTCGCACAACCTTGTGCATCCTTTGGCCCCGCTTCCGCATGCTCACCAGCCCGACAAAGAATTGGTCGGTGGACCGTACAACGACTGGTGATTGGTTTTAAATCAGCACATCGAGCTGCAATAGCCTCTCGCGTACGTAATCCCACCACGCCATATCCAGTTGAAGCGGGGTCGCCAACATTCACCACGTCGTTTTGAGTTTGGAATCCTTGCACTCCTCGTTCAGTGAGAGCTCCGTAGTATCCCGTTACACCATCAGGCGCTAAAAGCCCCAGTCGCAGTAAGAACTTTTGAAGACCCATCACATCGTCACCTCGACTACCCCGCGAAAGTGTGCGCGTGAGCACAGGACACACACCTCCTCCCGAAACGAGGCCTGGCGTCGTGTTTGGTTTTTGCGGTTGTGCGAGCGCCTGCTGCAATTGGTTCATTTGAACCAGAAGAGCCTCGATCTGGGCGCGTAGCTCGGCTGCGGTCACTGCATGCGCCACAGGCGGTAGCAGCAAAGCAACACAGAGACCGGCAACAATATACTTAGACATGCCCATATTCTCTCACTGTGCGTGGGGTAGATACAACAGCACTGTGCACAAGCTACCACCCAGGCACCTTCGCCTTTATGCAAGAGCGAGTACGGTACACTGTGCGGATGATGGCATCCCCTCGAGAATATCTATCCAGGATGCGCTTCGCATTCGGTCGTCACGCCAAACACCCCTATGCGCGCTCGCTACATATCGTTCTCATCACTTTCGTCGCGCTCACTGCCACCATAGTCTTGAGCTATGCAGCACAGCGTCACCTTCGCCACAACTACTCCGCTCTCGAATCAGTCGCGCTTCTCGACCGCCACCACCAAGTACTAACCCTGTTGCCCAATAAGAAAGACGTATATGCCGCATATACGGACACCCTCCCTGCACGGGTAGCAGAGCTTCTCATTGAGAAAGAAGATCGCTTTTTCTACTACCATCCCGGCCTCAATCCGTTCAGCACATCTCGTGCAGCGTGGCGCTACGTCACCGGGAATCGCATCGGAGGTGCTAGCACGATCACCCAACAACTGGTGAAGAACCTTTTGGCACACGAGCAGGACCGATCATTTCTAAACAAAGGGATTGAGCTTCTCTACGCACTGTCGCTCGAGCTGTTTTCAACCAAAGACGAGATTTTGCTCATGTACGCAAACACGGTGTTCATGGGTAATCACATCCAGGGGCTATCGGGCGCCAGTGAACTCTATTTCAACAAGCCACTCCACGAGCTCGATGACACAAAAATCATGATGCTCGTAGCTACCCTTTCAAGCCCGAGTCTGCAGAACCCGTGGGAAGAAGAGAATGCGCGCGTCTCGCGAAATCTTGCACTACGTATCGGTATTGCGTTTGATCCATCCCTTGCCACAGTGACGACCGTCCACCAATATGCTCCGCCACGCAATTTTGAACTCTCCTCGATGCGCACAGCATGCCCAGCAACCTGCCAAACCACCATTGATAAAGAGCTCACCCAGCAGCTGCGCGCTCTGTTGCGCCGCCATGTGGATCGGGGATATGCCGCAGGCGCACGCAACGGCGCAATTGTAGTGATAAAACTTCCTGAAAATCAGTTGCTTGCTATCGTGGGCACACCCGATGTTTACGGAACCGAAAGTGGACAGCAAATAAATATGGCTATCGAGCCACGCCCCATCGGCTCGACCGCAAAGCCATTTATTTACCTCGCGGGGTTCGAAAAAGGACTCCGCCCCTATACACTCGTTGACGACCGGGAGTATAAGTTCCCCACTGCATCAGGATTTCCGTTGTATCCAAAGAATTATGATGGACTCTATCGGGGATGGGTTACGCTCCACACAGCACTCTCGAACAGTCTGAATGTCCCCACCGTTAAAACGCTGCAATACATTGGCCTGTCCGATTTCTATACATTTCTAGAGCAGCGCCTGCAATTCCTCCCACTCAACCCTCTTGATAGTTACCAATATGGAATCGCGCTCGGTGGACTTGAAATGGATCCACTCACGCTCGCGCACTACCTCACCATTTTCCCTGCACAAGGAACCCTCAAGCCACTGCAACTTTTCCTAAGCCACCCCGGAGGCACGCGGACCATCCGCACCCCCATGTCGAGTGTGAGCATGGAGAAAAAAGTAGCCGACCCTGCACTCACCCAACTCGTGACGCGAGTCCTGAATGACCGCTACGCAGGTGTCGAGCAGTTCGGCCTTGCAGGCAACCTTAATCTCTTCCAACGTAACTACGCCGTAAAGACGGGCACCTCTCGCGATTATCACGACAGTTGGACGGTAGGCTATACACCGGATTTTGTGGTGGCTGTGTGGCTGGGGAATGCTGAAAATGAACCCCTAAAGCAAATCACAGGGCAGTCAGGCGCGGGAGCCATTTGGAAAGATTCTATGGAACTTCTTCTAAACTCTCCCTACAACCTTAAAACACCATTCTCTTTCGATCTCACCGAGGACGTATTCATTGATGGCAGTATTGATTTTGGTCTACCAGGTGATGTCGTTGCAGAACATCGGCACGCGCTCCCCAACACAGGGATTCTGACCTCGCCACAATCTGGTGACACGTTTCTGTGGGAAGCACGAACCACCATTCCCCTTGTCGCCACGGAATCAGTCTCGTGGTCTGCGAATGGTGCGTTCATCGGTGAAGGAGCTCGTGTGTTCTTTAAACCGCGCGCAGCGGGTACCTACACGATTACCGCGCAACCTGAACACGGCACACCAGAAAAAGTTACTGTCCGTGTAGTAGAGCAGTAGCTACTGTTCTACCGTAAACGTTGAGCCTGCTGTTCTGCCAAAGTTTTCTGGGAAGTACAGATCGCTCGCCACTGCAGGCAGATGGCTAAATGCGCCGGGCGTCGTGGCGCGCAGGTAGTACTCATACGTATAGGCGCCCGGTGCAAGATGTTCTGCAAATAAGAAGATGCGATCATCGTGTAGCTCGTCGAAGTCTGGGTAGAACGTTTGATATACCGGCGCGCGGCGTGCGGATGCCGTAGGCGCCAGCGATCCCCCAAGGATTCCCGCGCCCGCCACTTGTGTGTGCGAATTGCCGAGTATGCGCTCCGTTATCGAACGCCTGACCGGCTGCGCACTGGCAAGAGCGGGCGCTGCATTCTCAGTACCAACAGCATTCGTAATGGTCTCTTCGTCTTCAGTCGCCAGGCTGAAATCCACAATCTCGAAGCCAGCTGGTATGTAGTCTTCTACGGCAAACAAGTGCCGCTCCTTTGGGGAAATAATCGTTAATACACCCTTTACCACCTCGCCCACCTTCGCATTCGTAAGCGGCTCTTGTTGTGCCGTGTCTGTCAGGCGGTAGAACGCACGCGTAATAGCAATACCCTCGTCACGCGGTGCAATCTGCTTTACCGGCAAGAAGTACTTGAGACTCAGGTCGTAATAGAACGTGTTCGCCAGTTCGCTCGCGTTCGATTTAGTGAACGAGATGGCCTGTGCCGCGCTGGTCTTCATCTCAGCAATTGGCAGGAACGTGGTAATGGTGGCGAGGATGTTATCAGCGCCAAATGCAGTGGTTGATACTTCCTTTTCATCAAGAGTGGTCGTTAAGGTAAAGCGTGACTCCGTTTCGCGCTTCCATAGCAAGTATTCCGACAGTGCGTCAATAGCGGCAACAGACGCATTGGTAGAGCCCCACGAGCCGTCACTGGCACGGCTCGCCAAAAGCCAGCGCAACACACTGTCGGTCTGTGTATACACTCGCTCATCAGCTACCAACGCTTTCAGGAACAGTGCGGTGTTCTTCTCTGCGGTCTCGTAGTAGGCCCAGCCGGTATTGGCAGGATTTGTTTTCACGTACGCTCCACGTGAATCTATCTCCACCCTATTGATGAGTGCAGCAAATACTTTTTCTTTAAATGCAGCCGACACATTCGCCCGCGTGGTTATGAGGGCCAAATACGCCAGCGAGTTACTGCTTGCGGTGTCGCTCAGGTAGCGTGGTGTAGCAAGGCCTGCTACCTGCTGTACCAGTGCCGCATAACTTCCTGATCCCTGGTCTGCACGCGAAAGTGCATAGGTAAGGAGCACGAGTGTATCGGCGCTGCCCTGCTGCTTTTTGAAGTACGACACCTGACCATACAAATAGCTCACCGCGTTATTGATGACCTGCGGACGCACAGGGTATCCAGCAGCCTTGATATCCATAAGTGTATTAAGCACGTGGATAGAGACGTATGGATCAGCTTTCAAACCTTTGTAGTACGCAAATCCGCCATCAGCATTTTGGCTATCGTATATTTGCTCAAGTCCTTTGGCGATAGCCTCATCTACTGTATAGGAAACGCCACCCATAGTTACTTCTGGCAGATCAAATGATGTACCAACATTCGGCACCGCAAGCGCCTTTTTTGTAATCGCCATTGCAGAAAGGCGGCTAGCAAGCTGCTCCGAACATCCGTATGGGTATTCAAATAGATAGGTAAGCGCATCCGTGAGGTACACAGCCAAAGTGGCGCTCGTTTTTATCGTGAGTCCACCACGATCTTTCAGAAGCCCGTCTGGTAGGTACAGATACTCCTTGGCGCTGACTGCACTCGTTGAGTTTGCTGTTGCCGTAGACTCATACGTCATGTTTCGCGTAATCGAAATGGTTTGCTCCACCGTATCGTTATAGCTCCCGTTCTTTGCTGAAAGCGTAAATGAATGCACTCCACTCTGCACCGACTCCGGTGCGGTCACCTCTACATACACCACGTCACTCTCCCCTGCTTTGATTGTTTTGCGTGCACGCGGTGTATCCTCAAACGTAAGCGTATCGCTTTCAAAAGTCACCTCGAGTGTTTGCGTATTGGCACTCTGATTGAAAATCTTTGCACCGAGCATGAAGGTGTCGCCTGGTACGATAAATCGTGGCTTCAATGGCACCGCCATCACTTCCTTCTGCGCCAGCAATTCCGCGTACCGCACCCCGAGCCGCGTATCTTTGGTGAGCCCCACCGATTCAATTTGCCAACGCGTAATATTGTCCGGAAGAGTGAACGAAACTTCAGCCATTCCTTGCGCATTCGTTATCACATCTGCTTGCCAAAAAGCAGTGTCTTTAAACTCTCCACGCTTACGTGTAGCCAAATCTGCCGGGTTGCCACCGTCGCCACCTTTGTTACCCGTCGGAATCTCTGCTTCCATCAGCAAGTTTTTAACGTTGGCTTCGGTAGTAACCGTGAGCGGAAACCCGTCATAGAAAAAGAGTAGCGGATCTTTCTTTGGATTACCTTTTAGGGCTAGCACGCTTAAATCAGCCACAGCAAGGGATACATTCGCTGGCACCGCACGGCCCGCGGCATCAGTAGTTTTAATAGCAAGAGTCACCTTCTCGCCCGGAAGGTACGCGGTCTTGTCGGCCTTTAGGTCAATCGTGAGCTCTTTGGCTTTCTTGTCTACCGTAAACTCTACCTGCCCAAACTTAATAGCCGGACCTGGTGCCAAGAGCACCACCGAGGCAAACACGTTGGGCGCATAGTCTTCGGTAATCGGAAACTCGTACTGGTACATGCTCTGCGTGATGTCTATCACTTCATAGGTGAAGATGCGGCCACGCTCTATAGATATCAGCGCCTTTGCTCGCGGGAACGGCGACTCGATGATGAACTGCGCCATATCGCCCGCTTTCACATCAGTCTTTTCAGCACGCACGTTTAGGGTGGCGTTGTTGGTAGGACGCACATCAATCGTACCGGCACCATACACGTATAGGTCACTCACGCCGGTAACCGTATTTCCCTTGCCATCTTCGGTGGTCGCCACTATCTGATACTGGCCAGGCTCTGCAAGCTTCAACTGCTCGGTATACTCGCCAGCACTATTTGTTGATGCGCGCTTCGTAATAACAGGGGTGAGAATCTGCTGCGGACGATTGTAGTATCCGCCATCAACCTCTTGTCGTTTGTATGATTCCCAGCCTACTTTATTCACCACCACAGTGATGCCGCTTTTCGCCGTAGGCTTTCCTTGCACATCAACCGTCTTGAGGCGAAGCGCTACATCCTGGTTCGCCCCTGTAAATGTAGGATCTGTTTTTACTCCTAGGTACAAGCTGCCACGATGCACAATGAACGACTTCTGGAAACTGACCGATTTGCCCTGCTTATCTTTTATCGTGCCGTGCAACACAAATATTTTGCTCTGGCCACCCGTTTCGCCCGTGAAGAGCTGCGCGAAATCGAGAGACTGCTCGAGGTGCGCAATACCCTGCGCATCAAGCGTTGCTTTACCACTCTTTAAGTACGTATCGCCGTAGCCACAGTCGTAGCAGGAGTACCATGAATTACCGAAGCTAAAGTACTCATCCTTGTATCTGTCGAAATGGAAATTCTGCGCACTGAGGCTGTACTCAAGCACCCCACCATCAAGCGGCACCCCAAAGTAGTATTTTCCTGAAATCGCCAGCCGCGCAGTTTCCCCGGCAAGATACTCCTCCTTATCGGTCTCGGCCTTTGCTTCAAACGCAGCGCCCACATACTCAGCAACATCAAATGATGCCCATCCATTCCCAGCCGAAATGGAGTATGAACCCAGCGGTGCATCAGCGGGTAGTTTTACGCTCGTTGAAAAAGTACCGTACGCACTCACTGGCCGCTTTTGCGAAAGCACTACCTCGCCTTTGCTGTCGCGCACTTCCACTTTCATGTCTGCCTCGTCGAACACTTTGAATACACCGTCGAAATGCATGCGGTAGAGCCCTTTCACAAATACCTCTTGCCCCGGTCGGTATATCGGCCGATCGGTGTATAGGTACATTTTTTCGTCTTGGCGAGCGTCCTGCCAGCTGGGGCTATTGAGCGTGTCGGCCCAGGCTGAAACGACTGCTGATTCTGCTCCGTGCGTTATAGCGGCACCCACCACATCAGGAATCAGCGTGAACTCACCAAACCCACCAGCATTAGTGCTCGTTACACTTGCAAGAATCGGTGGTACCGCAGGATTGTTTCCACCCCACTCCTGCGTCGCCCCCGCTTTGTACACTTTCACCTGTGCACCCGAAACCGGCAACAGCGATTGCATCTGACTCACCCAATACACCGCACCACGGGTGTCCATGTCGGTCCTATCTGGTGTCTCTGGAGTGTAATCGTATGACGACCACTTCACGCGTTTCGACGTTGCGGCAAGATTTGTCACGCTCACATACGTGCGCCCATACAGCGCTGCCCCCTGCGCGTCTACATACTGCGGATGCGTAAACGACACCACATACTGCCCGCGCGGATCGGGGAAATACTGTTTCAGATCTACTTGGAAATACTGGTTTACCCACTGGTCGCTCTTCAACTGAATGCGCTCGTTTACCGACGACGTACACGCAAATGCACTGGTAGGCTTTGTGGATACTTCACTCGGCTCCGCTGCGAGGTATTGCACCATAGCGTCGGGCGACACTTTGCAGATGGAAAGATTCACGTAATCAAAGTTTTCTGTCGCATAGGTAAGCTTGGTGTGCTCGGGTGTCGTTACGTTGTATATTTTTTGCAAATTCTGGAACCGCAAATAGAAGAGCGGTGCGCGCCCAGTAGCGAGTGAGGCGTTGACGCTCGCTTTCTGTGCAAACACGTCTTCAAAAGACGCCGTGAGGGTATACGGCTTCTGTGGTAAAAGCCCGTAAGCGATTTTGTTCACGTACTCACCCACGGCGCACAGCCGCTCGGCCCCATAGTAGTTCATCTCTCCCTCTAGGTACGGGTTGTCCCACCTGCCAAATACCAGGTAATTATTGGCCTTTACCTGCTCGTAAAACGCAGTTGCTTCCTGTGGCTTGAGAGGTGCATTCGAGCACACGACCAAATCTTTCACACTTGCAGAGGTGGCACCATCTGAAGGCATCATTCGTACTTTAAGTGCTGGATATACCGAGAGCGTGGATACGATCGGTTCGCTGTTCACTTGGTAGCCCGCAGCATTGAACAGCCGTTCAAACGTAATCGGTACCTGCTCGCCCCGCGCATACGCACCCTCATCAAAGGTCATCACCAGAGTGGATTCGTCGGGTACCTTTTCGCACGCAGCACTATAGTAGTCGTCTTGCTCTGTTTGCTTGCACGTCTCGCCATAGGAAATCTTCTTCATTCCCTTGCCACGAATCGTACTTTTCCCAATATCAATCGCTTCATGGAAAGCAAAGGTAACGGTGCCTGACGGATCAAAGAGTGCAGGCGAAACCAAAGTAGATTTCTCTGACTGTGCGGTTACCTCTCTCAGGACACCACTTGCTACGATGTCGGTTGCAGCTGCAGGATCAGAACCCGCTTCTGGGAGTGGAATGTCCCCGCCCACGGTATACGCTTTCTGCACCACCACTCGGTACACACCATCAAAACGCCAGACGTTTGCATGCCCGTTGAGGGAATTTTTAGGCACCACACTGAGGATCGATTGATCTTCAACTTTCTGCATCGTGCCGCTTGATTGGTCGTACACCGTTTTCTGCCCATATGCTGCAACAAAATCAATTGCTCTTCCTGCTGCCACATCGGTGAGCGTAATTTCCCTGTGTGTGCGCTCCAGATCAATTGGCTGATTGAAATACAGCTGCACGGGTTCGTTGTACACAATTGCACCAGATGTTACCTGATCAAGACGCAAGCGCTTCGTGGTGAATGTATGGGTGACTGCTGGTACCGCAAGCCCATCCATCGAAACAAAATCATCGCCAATTGTTACCGAGTAGTTGGCCGAACCAGCAAGCGCGGATGTAGGCGTGAATTGTAGCGTACGCGTACTAATCCATTTAAATCTGCCAGGAGTCTGTGGCGTGATTCCCACTGGCACCTCCAGTGCATCCAACTCAGAGAGCGTGGTTAAGGGCACCATGGGCCGATTGAATACGATGGTGATGGTGGAAGCCGGATCTGCTTCAGCGTCTTTGGATGGGAACATGTCTAACACACGGGGATCCTCATCCACAAGAAAATCTTTTTTGATGACACCCTCTTCGGTCGCCAGCGATACCAGGTAGTGTTTGCCCACGGTCAGTTGTTCAGATGGCTTGTACACCACCGCCTCACGTAGCTTTGAAGGAATCCATTCGCCAGCAATCGGCGGATCAAACGTCACGGCTGCTGCCGCACTCGCTTGGGCCACACCTTCTGGCAAGTTCACGATAATCGCGCCGCTCTTCGAGATTTTGTCATTCACCAATGTATACACGGGCACATAATTCGTATCGGGCGTGAAGAACGCGATGCCTTTTCCAAAACCATTCGCCACCAGCATGACCACAAGAAGCGAGAGCACAGCCCCCAGTGCCAGGGTTGCGGTGTTTTTTGATGGATGCGTGCGACCCCACGTAATGAGCGTCGCAACTTTCTGTTTGATCTGGGATACGGGTGAAACCGCAGCAGGCACATCTAAATCGGGCGCTGGTGCAGGAGGCACGGGTGCTGTGTCCTTTGGCTCCATAGGATAGCTAGAGTGTATCAGTTTCTACTTCAATTGTGCGTGCGTATGCACGGAAAATAGTAGAAGCCCCCGACAGGTCGGGGGCTTCGCAGGCGATTGACGTCACGTTGCCGATTCCGGCACAGGCATGCCAGGAATGGGAGGCTCCGTGGGTGCGAGTGCTGCTTCTTCAACGAGGTATGCATCCATCTCTTCGTCGGTCCACGTGAATTCCGGCACCGGAGCGCCGTTCTCCACCAGGCCAAGGAAGTAGACGTCGACGGGGTGGTAGTTCCACCGATTCGGCGACTTGGCGGCTCGTTGCACAACGGTCGCAAACTCGCGACCACCGACGCTGAAACCCTTCGCAGCCTGAATGCGCACGCTACCTGCGTACACATAGAAGCCGGTTTGCTTCAGTTCGCCGAACACCGCAGTGGGTCCAGAGTGGACTTTTCCTACAGCGTCGCTGGGGTACTGCCGATACTCCCAGCTGTGGTACAAGAACGGCCGCATGGCTTCGAGGGCTGCCTTCGTGCCAGCACGAAAGCCGTCTTCGCGTGCGAGAAATGACATTTTGTGGTGTCTTTCCTGTTGTTGGTCTTCCTTTTGTATTATACAACTGTTTACAAGATAATGCAAGTACCTGCATTTACGCCAACTTGCTGCCCAACGCCACGTTTTCGTTCTTGGGCGCAATCAATACCCACCCATCGCCGGCACTGTTTTTGAACCCCAGAGTAAGTACTTCTGAAACAAATGGGCCAACTTGTTTCGGTGGGAAACTGACGACACAGCACACAAGCGTATTGAGAAGCTCCTCTTTGGTATGTGCACCCACCACCTGCGCGCTGGATTTCTTGATGCCAATCTCTGGGCCAAAATCGATGGTGAACTGAAACGCAGGCTTCCGCGCTTCAGGAAAATCCGCAACAGCAATTACTTTCCCGACTCGGATATCTACTTTTTCGAAATCGTCATATGAAATAAACTCGAGTGGTGTAGCCATGCCGAAAGTATATCGTGCCAGGAGCAAGTATCGACACGCGAAGATTGCGCACCAGCTCCTTGATTCCCATACTTTTTTGTGGGATAGTCCAGGCGGTCTAATCTGCAACAGGAGACACTTCATGGCAACCTACGTGCCCTCACCCGAGCTGACCAAAGCAGTACTTGATGCAATCCTCGCTCCCGTTCCCTATGTGGCTGGGCTCGTTTTCAAAGGCATCCCAACCCGCATGAAAGAATCAGCGATTGCCATGGCACTCGCGCAAGTGGTACCACTTTCGCTGGGAAGCATTGCGCTCACCAAAAGCGAAGGCGCGCGCATCGTGCTCACGCAACACGGTGAACTCAAAGAGGAAGTGCAAGAAAGCATGCTGCGCCGCATAGCGGCCTGGTTCGTTCCAAACGAGGTGAAGCAAGTGGGCATCGAGCTCCACAAAGATGTCGTTCGACTTGCAGCGGAAGGATACGCCACGGATTCGTGGAAACTCGAGGTCACCGACAACGAAATCGTACTCGTGGTGATCAACACGTCGCTCATCAAGCAGTCCACCGATACCGTGACCGATCTTTTCTTTGCATCGCACGAACTGCTTCGGGTATGGAAAGACAAAATCCTCTCGTATGTCCCACGCAGGTAGTGCACACTTCCCTGCCATACACACCGCCGCCGCTCATTGAGAGCGGCGGCGATTCATTCATGACTGACCAGATTCCTTCTGGCGCAATCAGGCATCACTATTTCGCAAAGCAGTAGAACAACCCTGCACCACCGGTGCTGCGGAATTGCTCGAGGCTGCAGCCGCGCGTCTGGTGCGAGGAAACCCACGATTTCATCGGTGCACTTTCGTTGATACCAATACGATCGTGGTGACCCACGATTGCCGAGCTGCTCGTCGCTGCTGTCCAGTTATCACACGTGGTAGAAGTGCTCGTACTTACAGCCATTCCGAATGCATCAGAGCCAGTGAGGATGTCGTGATCGTTTGGTTCATCGCCACGCCCCTTCACTTGATTGCCCTGTTCATCCAGTGCAGTTGCTTTGTTCAAGAAATTTTCACCGTGCAATGTTTCCGAAGTGCTCGCAATTAGTTCCCCATTGAAGTTGTACCATGGGCCAGAACCGATGCGGTCTTTCGCGTGTACGTTCTTAGCTGGGTCGGTATCGGTAGTCGAAAGATATGCTGCCCATGATTTCCCTGTTACCCCAGCACTCTCTGCCAAGCTTTGGCAGTATGCATCCGCTCCTGCAAGCCCGCCCAAGTTTCCACCCTGCCCTGGGTTTTTAGAGGTGATGAAAAAAGACATCTTCTCGTTCGCTGTTTTCATCGGTACCTCAACTGGTACTGGTGCTGTGTCAGCCACAGGAGCCGCTTTCTCCTTGCTCATCACAAAATAAGCTCCGCCCGCGATCAATAGCACCACAATACCAACAATTATTTTTGTGTTCATGGGTGGGAGTATAGCATTTTGACGTGCCCATTTTTTCCCATTCTCTATAATAAGATAGTCCAGTATGCCCTATCTACACTCATGATTTCGTGGATCTATCGAACACATCTCTTATCACGTACTCTGATGAGTGTTCAGGTAACTCAAGAGGCATTCCCGGACAAGCTTCTCGAAAAACACTAGATTTGGGAGTTTGTCTTCAGGGTCAAATTGCCTATTGTCGATAGTCTGCCCCATTGAAGAATCGTAGTCACAATCTGCCACAGTGACACGAGGCACGCTCAAGTACATCGAACTGCCTTCATGTAGATACTTGGACCGAGCCTTATAAATCTTTTTTAGCGCGTCGGGAAGATTATCTTTGTAGATCTTATGCTCCATAGCACCCTCCACAGGTCTATCAGTGAACTTTCCGTCGGAATGCTCTTGTATAAAAGCGATGAACTTTAGCATCGTTTTTCTTTGTTCAAGGAGATTACCAAGGTCTCCTTTTGCTTCCGGGGTTCCTTGTTCAAGAACACTCTTAAGTTGATCTACAACACCTTGTAAAGGATCACGCGCCTCAGGAAGGACTTGATGTTTTGAAAGTATTTCTATCGCAGAGACCAAATGTATATATGCTTGTTGGTCATTCACTCCCACCTCTCGCAGGGCTAGAGCGTAAAGTCTGACAGCATTTGCAAAGCGATGATGAAAGGTTCCCGGTAATCTCTTTACCAAATCAAAAAAGTCGCTGAGAGTTACGAAGTTTCTATTTGATGTATCAAATAGATATTTATCCGCACCCTTGTCCGGTTTTATGTAGTTAAAGTCGTGTTCAAACTTCGTTAACGGAGGACCATTGAGATCTCGAAAGACATAGGAAATAGGAAAAGAACGACACCTCAAATGTAAGGAAACTAAAGACAATATTTCTTCGGAGCCTCCGCCCTCAAAGTAGTAGCCATCTTTACTAGATTGATATGCGGGTAAGCGATACTCCGCAGGTGCGGCAAGAGAAAGGGTGTACTTCAAGAGGCCATCCCGATTCGGCTCCATGGTGAGAAGCCGGAGGATCAGGTCATCGTTTGAATAGTTGAGTTGGCCAGTAATTCGAGCCTCTGAAGCAAACTCATATTCAGCCCGATATTCCGGCGGCTGATCGCTTTCGAGCAGGCGAATAAACCTCATCCGGTTATCCACCACCTGCTGCGACCCACTCGTACGTTGTTCTTGACCTGGCATGCCGCCTATTATGAAGTCAATGGGCGATAAAGTTAAGTAATAAGCTCGCTTTGGTTGAGCGCTCCCCATCGCCGTTGTAATTCTCGCCGCACACCGTGCCTCGCTCCCAGTCGTGCTCGGCTGTGGCCCGCTCCGGCTTTCATATCCCTCTCGCAACGGTGCCCCGCACTATTGCTCCTCTCCGCAGTATTTTACTGCGTTCGACTCTGCGGAGAGGGAGGGATTTGAAACTCAAGGAGTTGAAAATTCATATCGGAGAAAACATTGCCTGAGACAAGAATCATTGGTGTAACTACGGAGTCATTCACGAAACATACCTTAGCAAAGGCCGGTCAGAAATGCACAGGAATTCGCAAGTTTTGGGCACCCGGTAGCCACCGGGATTATCGGATCAGGGGGCGGCACGATGCGGATACTGAATCGCTATTTTGAGAAGCTTTGGACACTCCTGGACATATTCACTAATAAATGATGTTATGACGGCACGTATGACAGCGATCATAAGTGTCCTAAATGCTCAAGGGATTGCAATCGCCGCTGATAGCGCGGCTACTGTATCGTCCGGTGACATCAAGAAGGTTTACAACAAGAGCAATAAGTTGTTCACCCTGTCTAAGTACCACCCTGTCGGTATCGCAATCTACAACAACGCAGATTTTATGGGCATACCTTGGGAGGCTCTTATAAAAGTTTATCGAGAACAGCTCGGTGAGAAGAAGTTTGATACTGTCGAAAAGTACCAGACTAATTTTCTTACGTTCCTGAAAGAGCAGCTCGCCCACATCACACCCGAGTCTCGAAATAATGCTTTTTTCCAACTTTGTTCAGGTAATTTTGGCGAATTAAAACAGAAGGTCATTAAGTCCATTGCGGATAACGAAGCAAATACTAATACTCTTGACCCCGATGCTGCCGCGATCTATATAACACCGATGATATCAACAGCGATTCGTGAATATCGTGATGATATCTTGGCTCTGCCAAGGAATAGTTCAATGGATAGTTCGTATGAGCAATTCGTGAGCGAATATCAAGATTTACTTAGCGAAATTCCAAAGGCGCTCCAAGTGGAGATCGCTAAGAAGTATCCGAATCACCGCCTGACAACCGAAGATAAGGTGGCAATAAACGAGTTTGTCCTCGGGCTCACAAAAGTGGCACAAATTTTTGAGCCTCATTCGGGCTTGGTCTTCATGGGTTTCGGGGAAAAAGAAATGTACCCATCTAATCACTGTGTACTGGTTGGCTGCGTAATCCAAGATTCAATTCGCTACGATATTCAAGACCCAATTAGAATTTCTCCAGGTACAGCTAACGCAAACATAGTCCCTTATGCTCAGGAGGATGTAACAATGACAGTCCTCACCGGCGTTGATCCCAAATACGAGGCCGAGGTTGAGAAGTCCATCAGAGTATCATTTGAGACCGTCTCTACACAAGTTGCACCAAAATTATCTGATCAAACCGAAGCTCAAAGTATCAGCGCAGCAATAAAGGAAATCGGAGAAAAGATGATTAGTGAGCTATATAAGTATCGCTGGGATGCAATCACCAAACCTTTGCTCGATATTCTTGCGTTCATGGGAAAAGAAGACATGGCAGAAATGGCGGAATCTCTTGTAAGCATTACATCCTTAAGAAGGAAATTTACTTCGAACGCAGCAGATGAAAGTGTCGGGGGGCCTGTCGACGTTGCGGTAATTACCAAGGGTGACGGGTTTGTCTGGATAAAGAGGAAGCACTACTTTAGTCTCGAACTGAATCGGGGCTTCATTGAAAAGTACTTTAATTAAAGGTATAAAGTAGACACTATGCCTTCATTTTTGGAGATTGAGAGGAGTGATTCTAATAGCTCGAGTAACATGTTGAGAGAGGGTAAGGATTTGCTAACTCCCGCGAGAAAGATTCATCCTGTTTCAGAAACAATGGCGGCCTACATAGAAACTCTCTTTTCAGGATTTGCTGAACCGCAACAGCAAGATAATCCGCGTCCTAATCCCAAAGTCTAGCCTAGTCTGCTTGGAATCAAGCTTCCTTCTCATGAAGATTTGATTCGCTATGCCCACACAAAGTGAGAGTATGTGTCATTTCTTTGCTAATTCAGGCCATAAGGGGACAGGGCATAATTAGAATCGAAGTCTATGCACGAATGTTGATCACTGCGTGTACTGATCCACGTGGGCCACAATAATTCACGTTTCGTCAAACGTGAATTTTCCAGCAGCTCTGCATTTGATTTTCTAACTCGCTGCGCTCCTAGCAAAATCTACGCCGGACTCGCCCGTTTCGTTTGCTAACGAAACATGGCTCCGTCTTCACAAAACGCAAAAGGAAGTGGAGCAGTCCACTTCCTTTTGTCGATTTGTGACTCTAGCGAGAATTGGTCAGGGATACTCTAAGATGCCGTCGCATCTTAAAATTCCACGACCCTGCCTCGGCGTCCCATCTGCTGATGGGTCCCGCCCCTCCGGCCTTCAATTCCTGGTCGACCTTACAAAATGTATAGTCGCCCAAAGCTTCGCTTTGCCCTACTTAATTTTGTGACCCTACCGGGAATTGAACCCGGATTAACGGCTTGAAAAGCCGCTGTCCTAACCATTAGACGATAGGGCCGTCCGAACAGGGCGAGTGTAGCATTTTTGGTGAAAAAATAAAGCCAATGCGGTGTATTTGTGGTATAGTCTCGTCGTTTGTCACCAGGAGAGGTGGCTGAGTGCTCCATGAGTCCCTGCGAGAAACCAAGCAGATGGACGAATTAGTGATTGATACGCCAACACCTGCAAACTCCAAGATTTCGAGTAATATGTAGGTCCACGGAGAGGTGGCTGAGTGGTCGAAAGCACCGGTTTCGAAAACCGGCAGAGTCGAAAGATTCTCGAGGGTTCGAATCCCTCCCTCTCCGCAAAGTTCAATCACAGTATGACAAAAGCAATACTCTTTGATCTTGATGGGCTGGTAATAATTGGAAACGGCAAGCTCTTCAGTCAGCGTATTTCAGAAGAAATGAATATTCCATATGAGCAAGTATCCGAGTTTTTTGCTAACGATTTTAGAGAATGTTCATTTGGAAGAGCTGACCTGAGAGAGAAAATTGCACCATATTTAGCAAAATGGGGTTATGTAGGCACAGTTGATGATTTTTTGAATTACTGGTTTGAAGGTGAAAGTAATACAGACAAAGAAGTATTGAAGCTAGTACGTGAGCTAAGTGAGAAAGGAGTGAGGTGTTATATTGCCACCCGCCAGGAAAAGTATAGAAAAGAATATTTACTAAATGTGGTTGGCCTAAAAGATTACTTTGAAGGGACATTCTGCACTTGTGATATTGGTTATGATGAATGGGAACAAGGATATTGGGACCATGTTTCCAAGGAACTAAACCTAGCCTCCGAAGAGATTATGTTTTTCTGTGACAGTCAGAAGAATATAGACAATGCTAGGAAGTTAGGCATTCAAGCATATTTTTATGCAAGCATAGATGTGCTTAAGGAGAACACTGTGAACTTGCCGTAAGCATCAGCGATTATATTTTGACGGTCGAAAGGTTACTTCGATAGCGAGTGCTAGATCCCTACCCTTAGCTACTTTCCTCGCTTGATTGGCGTAATAAACATGCGATACGGAATGCTCAGAAGAATGTACGTGCCGTACGCATTCGCAAGCGCTAGTATTGGATGCTGTTCCAGGAGGTATGCGTAGTACGCAAACAATCCCGCAGCCAATATCGTACTCAGGAGTACGAATAGTGGCCGGATAACCCCATATTCATTTCGTGGGTTAAGATCATGCAGCTGCGCAAAGCGATTGAGAAAGAGAAATCCATACATACATACAGGAAGTGCGAAGACGAGCCACAGCGACACATCTCCCACACTGTATTGCGCCCCGATCACACTGATGATGTACAGCAGGTACGAAAACCCGTGGATGCGAAACGTTGGACTGAGTTGTGTGGTAAGGGACAATTTTCCCAGAAGGATGGCGTATATCGCCCCCACGAAAGAGATGGCGGCGAGCGACAAGATTGGGAGAGTCACTACCATATGCGCAACATCAGCGAGCGGCACCGTTTCTTCGCGAATACTTAGGGCAAGGCAACCTTCGGCAACGCACGAAAGTACTGTGGGAATATATGTCGCCATCACCAGCGTGAGCAAAAACAGGAATATCGCCACATCCGCCGGAGATGGCGTTGGAAAAATAGCGTTGAACGCATTTCGAGCCGAGTTTTGATTCACGATGGTCATGTGTCGAGTTCTGTTGCACTGACGTACACAATCATTATATGGCATCACGGGAGCCTCCATGGACTCTCCCACTGCCCCACCCTATACTTCTCCCATGTCCCGCAGCCCTCTCTACAACGCACTCGCCGCATTGGGCTACATCGTAGGTATTGTGTCGCTGATTTTTGTTACACCGAAGATAATTCCCACCCCTGAAGAAAGCATTTTTATCCCGATTGGGATGCTCTCGCTCTTGGTGCTCTCTGTGTCCGTGATGGCCTACATCTTTTTCTATCAGCCCGTGGTGATGCTCTTGAAGGGCGAGCACGTAGAAGCCGGTGAGCTTTTCATTCGCACCGTCGGCATATTTGCGATTGGTGTCGCGCTCGTATTTCTGATTGCGCTTGCTATTGCAGTGTAAACAAGCGGGACGACTATTTTCGTCGCAATTTTTCGTACATCCCGTGGAGCACCTGGGAAACGAGCGCACCACATCCCAAGATAGCAAGGTAAATTGATAGCGCTGTTGCATACGACACCGGAATTTTGTCGAGTACTCCCAAAGACATCGCGGATACCCACGAAACAAAAGATATGGCGCCCAAGAGGAATGCCTTTCGCCGATTACTCCTATTAGCAGCTTTGTTGAGGTATCCCTGGTCACTCAGGTGTTTGAAAACCAATGTGTGCAAAAGAAATCCATTTACCACTAAAATCGCGACCACCGTCATTTTGGTGAGGAACTTTGCAGAGCCGAGGTACCGTTCTGTATCAGACAGAAATAGAAAGAATCCACTCAGCAGTATGCCGCACAGTGCAAAAGTAACCGCGCGCGAAAGTAATCGTATAACTTTCGTTTCAAATGGTGCCAGCGTTTTGTTTAACGCAAAATACACAAACAGAAGATCAGTAACGAGCGCACTGCCCATCCCTACCACCACGAAAAAGACGTGAAAAATAGTGACCAGTGCCTTGTTCTGCTCTGCGAGGTACACCACCGCTTCCATGTAAATATCGTAGCATGTGTAGAGAGTACGCGTGGAAGGTTCTCATTAATAAGAGAGGCCCCACGCAATGTGCGCAGGGCCTTCGAAAACATTGTTCGCCGTCAGATTTCGGCAGAGTGCTTAATCATAAGCACGAGCTCAATCAGTGGATGAAGCATCAGGATGCCTTCAGGGGGTTACATCCATTTCTCGGATGACCCAGATCACGTAGTGCCCTTTGAACTGCACGATGCCTGCACTTTTGGTGTCTCGCAGGTCAGTCTCTGGCGTCCACGCATCGTAGTTGAAAATGAGGCTCTTCAAGGCTTCCAGATCATTGGGCGGCAGGTTTGCAACCCAATGGCTTGCACGAACCGACTCCTTGCTCCGCACGTTGCCGCTCTTGCACCGCTTCATGAAGGCAGTATTGCGTCTGCGTAGTTTTTCGAGTGTCGCTTTGTCCATCAGTACCTCCCGTTGAAATTTCGTACCGGCTGCACTGTACGTTTCAAAAAACAAACAGTCAAATGGATGGACGCACATGGTAGTGGAGGGTATCGTGGAGTGATGTTCCTCCCCTCCCTCATGCCCTACCTCAAGGAATTGTTCCTCTTTGGCATCAAAGAGGCCCGTGCGTGTATTTTTGCGGGCTCGTTCTTCGCCCTCCTTTTTATTTCCAGCCATATCCCACTCTTTGGCATTCCTCGGTACGACTTCCTCTTCATATCGGCCATCCTGCTGCAAATCATTTTGTACTTCACGAAAATAGAAACCTGGGACGAAGTGAAAACTATTTTCCTCTTTCACATCATTGGGCTGTGTTTAGAGCTTTTCAAAACACACCCTTCCGTTGGTTCCTGGAGCTACCCTGAAGAAGCATTTTTCAAAATTGCCACCGTGCCACTCTTTTCCGGATTTATGTACGCTGCCGTGGGAAGCTACATCGCTCAAGCGTGGCGCATCCTTGATATGGAAATCTCCGGCTTCCCGCCCTATATATGGAGCGTCATTCTGGGCGCGGCGATATACATCAACTTTTTCACGAATCACTTCGTCTACGACGTTCGGTACTTTCTTATCGCCATCATTTTTGCACTCTACTGGAAAACTCGCGTGCACTTTACCGTCATTCCCGGCATACGTAGGTGGATGCCCCTCAACGTGGGCTTCATCCTCACCGCATTCTTCATTTGGATAGCTGAAAACATCTCGACATTCCTCGGTGCCTGGCAGTACCCGGATCAGGTGCACGTATGGAATGTGGTCTCTATGAACAAAATCACCTCCTGGTTCCTGATGGTCATCATAAGCTTCATCATCGTCGCGTATTTGAAACACTACAAGTATTCAAAAGTACGTGGTGCATGAGACGGTAGATTGCGCAGGAACTCTGAGTCAAAATCACGCGGCAAATCTGCATCCGCACAGCATCCGCAACCACAGGTAGCAGCCTGGCGCAGCGGTCATTTCAAGAGTACTGTCAGCATATGAAGGACAATCGCACACTGCGAGCTCTATACGAGGCGGACCAGAGTGACCGAAAGCATAAAACTATTGACTGGCGCCACGTAGGCAGGCGCGACGAGTTGCGCCAGAACAAAGCGAAGATACTCCTTGATAATGGCTTGGTATGTACGGCTGCCGACTATTTCCATGCAGCTATGATCTTTCAGCACGCTATCGAATTATCAGGAAACGCCATGGCTCAAAAGTTGGCCAGGAAAAGCATCGCGCTGGGCGATGAACGAGCAAAATGGCTCTATGCCGCCGCCACCGATCGCCTACTCATGCGGAAAAACAAGAAGCAGAAGTACGGTACGCAATATACGCAGCGACATGTTGCAGGTGAAGGTGATACCGTACGCACCATTTTTGAGCTCTACCCTTACGACAAAACAACCACGGACAAGGAACGTGCGCAGTACAACGTCCCCTCGTTGAAGGAAGCACGGCAGATTGCCAAAACACTTAGGTAAACCGTGCGTAGCGTCACGCAAGCAGTGTGGCAATCTTCCGCACTGTATTCACATTACGGGCGGTCATGTGTTTGTATACCTCCGTACCAATGAAATCACGCATGCCGCTTTTGTTGATGTCTTTTCTTTTCACGTGCCACACGATAGCGCCTGGCATGTACTGCAACGTGTCCACCGAGGGAGTCTGTTTGATAAGAGCGAGTGTCTTTTTTGAATCGTAATCGTCCCACAGAAAAAGCACATCCGTCCTCTGCTCGGTATCGTTGGCCCAGGCACCAGGAAGTGCCTTGGCGAGCGCTTGTATGCTCGCCGCATCGCGCACCACCGTGCGAATAGGAAAACCAAACGCTTTATGCAGCTCCTTTTCGATGGTGTCGGCCAGCACGCGCGGTGATTTTTTGGGCGCCGAAAACATCACATTCCCGCTGTTGATGTAGGTGCGCACCTCGGCAAAGCCGAGGTCTTCGCACACTTTCTTCAGTTCGCTCATGGCGACTTTGTTGTTTCCTCCCACATTAATACCGCGCAAGAGCGCAACGTATTGCATACGATCCATCTCTAGCCTGCAAATGCGGCTTCAAGTGTTTTGATGTCGAACTTTTTCATTTTCAAGAACGCTTGGGTGACGCGTGCTTTCTGCTCGGGTGTGCCCTTCTCCATCATGTCGTTCATGACTGTTGGCACAATCTGCCAGGACACGCCAAATTGATCCTTGAGCCAGCCGCACTCTTCAGATTCTGGTACTGCAGAGAGCGCTGCCCAGTATCGATCAATTTCTTCCTGTGTGTCGCACTGTACGATCAACGAAACTCCCTCGTTAAACGTAAACTCGTGCGGCCCCGAGCTATCCATGGCAAGAAAGTGTTGCCCATTCAGCGTGAAGCGCGCGTGTTTCAGATAGCCTTCGACGTCACCCTCGCCTTTCTCATACGGCACCTGCATATCGGCGGATGAATTGGGAAACAGAGCGGTATATGCGGCAATCGCGTCTTTCGCTTTGCCTGCTTTGTCTTTCGTGAACATCAGCTGTGGCGTAATTTTCTGAGCCATTTGATGATGTTCGCTCACCGAGAGTTGCCATGAAAGACCGAACCTGTCTTGCAACCATCCATACTTTTGTGCCCATGGATAGGTATCGAGTGGTATCAACGCCTTCCCTCCATCAATGAGCTTGTTCCACACCGCTTCGATTTCTGCTTCGTTATCACACACTACAAACAGCGATATCGATGGATTCATTTTGAAATAGGGTCCAGCGCTGATGGCCATAAACGATTCGCCGGCAAGCGTAAAAGAAACTACGTCGCAATCTCCCGAGGGAGTGTCTTTAATCTGGGATACGTGGGTCACCGCAGAGTCTGGAAAAAGAGAGGTATACAATGCTGTTGCTTCAACGGCTTCCGTATCAAACCACAGGTGTGGGACAATTTTTTTCATATGGCGTGATTGTATCATTAGCAGCGCCCGAGATAGAATTTGCTACACTGCACCCATATTCGTATATGTTGCATCTATGACCGCTATCACTGTAGAAACCACCGTTCACGCACCTCTGGATACCGTATGGAGTGCCTGGACCGAGCCAGAACACATTACACAGTGGTGCTTTGCCTCGGACGATTGGGAATGCCCGAGCGCAACAAATGATGTAAGCATTGGCGGCTCGTTCAGCACCCGTATGGCCGCAAAAGATGGCTCCGCAGGATTCGACTTTGGCGGTACCTATTCAGCGGTTGCCCTACACGAGCACCTTGCCTACTCCATGAGCGATGGCCGCACCGTTGATATTACGTTTACTGAAACACCAGAAGGTACCCACATCATCGAAACATTCGATCCCGAAAACGAGAATCCCGAAGACATGCAGCGCGCCGGCTGGCAATCCATTTTGGATAACTTCAAGAAACACGCGGAGAGCATCGCTCAGTAGCCCCTATCCTCGCGTACCGTAGTGCCGCATGCTACGGTGCGGGCAGGAACAGATGTGGAGATGCATCATGATCGCCTCAGCAGATACGAGCCTCAAAGCATATACCGAGCAGAAAGAGCTTATCAATGAACTGTGCACCCAATATCAGGCGAGTCGGTTTGCTCGCTTCATGATGTGGTGTGAGCGGCAATGTCGCTTCCGCGCGAACAAGCCTTTTTCATTTACCTGGGTGGAGGAAGCAGGTGATCCCGTGGGTCCACCACTTGAAGTACACCATCTGACCCTGCACGACATGATGGAGCATGCGGCATCGGGCCGGCTTACGGATGAAATCCTACTGCGCGGTCTTCGAGCAAACGCCATCCAGTATGTGCGCTTTGAACGCATTGATGACTTCAGCGGCAAGACCACTATCCAGCCACGCTGGATATGATGATTCACACAACCAGTTACAACACCGTTATGCTTCGCGTGACGGTGTTCCTTTATGTGTCACGTGCAGGAGGCGCGAAATCGCATGGCGATTTCGCGCGAGTGCGTTGTATCCATACGGCAAGAGTGCTCGCATGCCCGGCAACCGCCCCAGCCACACGATTGGCCGCCACAGCGGATACTGCGAGAGCACTTCGAGAATTGCATCAGCATTCTTATAGACCACGCCATCCTTCCCCACCACATGCATTTCTTTCTGCACCGCATCCATACTGAAATCTGCCGGCAGTGGATCCCTGGTGATGTCTTTCAATACCACCCCTTCTTTTTTGCTCGATGTAGCCACGGTATCTGCAAACACCGAACACAGTGGGCAGCTGCCATCGTAGTAGATAGTCTGCACCTTCTCTTCTGCATTCCCCATACCAACAGTATAGCCCCTGCTGTGCTACATTTTATCCATGCACTACCTCCACACCATGGTTCGCGTGTCAGATTTAGAAAGTGCTTTGCATTTTTACTGCACCACCCTGGGCCTCGTGGAAGTATCGCGACGTGACGATGAAAAGGGCCGCTACACGAATGTGTTTTTAAAGGCACCCGGTGATGACGTGGACATGAGCGAGCGCAAAGCACCACTTCTCGAGCTCACCTACAACTGGGATCCCGAAGCATACACCGGAGGCAGAAATTTCGGCCACCTGTGTTATGCGGTAGACAACATATACGAATACTGTGCGGCGCTTCAAGAAAAAGGTATCACCATCAGCCGCCCACCACGCGATGGCAGAATGGCATTCATTAAATCGCCAGATGGCATATCAATCGAGCTATTGCAGATTGGTGACGCTCTTCCTGCGGCAGAGCCATGGCAATCCCTGCCAAACACAGGGACCTGGTAATTTCCAAAATATATACCGCAGTGTATAGTCGCTGTATGTCACTGAATCGCCCCAAGAACGATCGCATCATCGCTGGTGTCGCCTCAGGCCTCGCTCGTCGTTTCGATATTCCCGTGTGGCTCGTGCGCCTTTTGTTTGTGATATTGATTCCACTGCCACCATCCGCTCTGTTTATCTATATTGTGTTGTGGATCCTGATTCCTGAAGGACCTGACTACACTATTCTTTCATGATGCCGCGACCACTGCTTACGCGCGTACTTGCCCTCGCCGCAGTCGGCATCATCGTGGGCGGTGGCATCGCCCTTGCCCGTACGTATTACGCGGCACCCCAGGAATCTGAACGTGAGCAAGCACTCTACGCCACCTGGAGAGAGCGCATCACGACCGATGGAGCGCCCGAGGCGTATCAGGCATTTCGAGAATCGGTTTCAGGAGAAAGCGCGAACACACAATTCTACGATGCACGTGTATTTGGCCGCGCGCTCTATGATGCAATGGGTAGCGCTGGTATCGAAACCTGTGGCGAAGAGTTTCGCTACGCATGCCAGCATGGATTTGTAGCGCGCGCGATACTTCAGGATGGTCCAGAAGCAGCACACGAGCTAAATGAGTGGTGTCTCTCCAAGGGACGATTCACCAAGCAATGCCAGCACGGATTAGGGCATGGCCTCGTTGCACATTTTGGATACACAGAAGCAGCGCTCAAGAACGCACTCGACGCATGTGAGGCGCTTCCTCAAAGTACGTATGCAGATAGTCTGAGTGGCTGTATGTGGGGCGCCTTCATGGAGTACTACACGCGCTATTGGGAACACTTGGCGCGCGCACCACTACCAGCAGACACCGAAGCACCCCTTGCACTCTGTGAGGGGATGGATGATGTGCCAGCGGCAACGTGTGGATTTGCCACCCCGCAGTGGCTACTGGATCAAGACACATCGCGCGATGAAGATGCTCGCTTTGCTACCCTTGGCACCCATTGCCGCACGAGCACACATGCACTCGTGCGAACTGGCTGCTTTTTGGGTGCAGGCTCACAGGCGGTACAAGCAGTGGCATTTTCCGCAGACAAAACGCACACACTGTGCTCCCGCATCGCGGATGAAGACGCAATAGACGCAGCGACGTGCGAGCGCGGGGCGCTCGAACAGTATCGCTCTGCCACTATCCCTGCACCGTCAGAATGCTGGATCAAAACACTTGCCGGCAGTAAGCATCTGACCTGTGATGCATCCCCCACTCTCGGAAACACTGTGACGGAATAGCCCCGTATTCCATATCCACCATCTTGCGCACCGCGGTATGTCTTGTGATACTATAAATGTATGGCACACGACGACGAAGGCGGTGGTGGCATGGACCCAGCATCATTCGTGATCTCCCTCATCTTTGTGAGCGCAATCGGCTGGGCAGCATACGCGAGTATCGCGTCACTTTTCCGCGACACCACCGGCGTTCCACTCCCCCTGGACCCCAACATTCCCGTCGCCACCGACACACCAATTTTGATTCCGCAGCAGTAATTTGCAATAAAAAATACTCGTGTTATAATGAGCAGAGCAACCGAGGTGTGCCCATGAAAAGCTTCAACGACTCCCATCCGGAACTTCAACCTGGAGAAATTTTCTTAACCAACGCAAGGTCCT
Source organism: Minisyncoccota bacterium (assembly GCA_018060545.1). Classification (GTDB taxonomy): domain Bacteria; phylum Patescibacteriota; class Minisyncoccia; order Phycocordibacterales; family UBA2100; genus JAGOVW01. The sequence continues at coordinate 7,680 of JAGOVW010000002.1, read as the reverse complement.
GGGAATGGGACGAAATTCCTTACCGTTCAAAACGGAAAGGGCATGTGGCATACGACATACACGGGACAAAAGTCCCGGCAAGCGAGATGGCCTTCCCTGTCTTCATTGCTGCGGCTGAACTGCACACTGCCGCGAAAGACTTACGGACACACAATCAATGATTGTGTGTCCGTCTCTGTGGTATAGTAACGGCATGTCATTCGGAGAGCGCTCGCCCGCACCGCGCAAAGGAGGAATTGAACAACTTGCGACTGCACAAACACTTGCAGCAAACGTATTCCGCAACCACACAGTAGAGCCTACTGACCCTGCGCACGCCGCATATGTGAAGGAAATGCAAGCACGGGATGGCACCGAGGAAGGTACCGCGATGAAGACTTCCATTTTATTTGAGGCGACACTCATTGACTGTATAGCTAACGAAGGGTGGCTTGGTCCCAATGTCCGCGTTACACGCTCTCCATGGGACGACCTGAAGCATGGCGTAGACGCAACAGTTTCCATTCTTGATGAATCAGGCCACGTACTCATTGCACTCAGCATCGACCTCACGACAAACCGAGACGCACTTGCCGACAAATTGGCGCGTATCAAGTTCAACCTCGATGAACAAAAGCTTGCAACCGTCGATTACCCTGGAATCCCAGATGTGGGCACAGACTACAAATCAGGGATTCCACACTGTGTTATTTCTGCTTCACAAAGCCGTGTCGAACAACTAATTAACGCATGGACTGCAAAGAAAATGGGGACAAACGGATCTGCGCTGGACAATAGCATCCTGAAAACAACCGTTGCGCTCGAGATCGAAATGCAGCTGAGGAAGTTTCTCGAGTATGCACGCACCAAAGATTACCGTATTGCCATACCGAAGCTTGAAGCTGCGCTCCGCGCAATCACCAAGATTGTTGCCGCATTCGACCAAGACAAAGTAAAAGACGCACGGGAAGCTCCTGCAACATGGGACTACATGTTCGGCGAACTCGATGGGTACCTTTCTGGGTTTAATTCCCTCGTCGCCAAGAAGCCGGCTGGAAAAACTGATATTCGTGGTGGGACCGTGATTGGCGATCGAGCTGAATTCAAAGTTACTGATGGTACCGTAGAGCAGCGCGGCCGCGGAGGGGCAACGCGCTCAGTAGTGGTTGAGACAAAGAAGAAGCGGCCGCCATTCAGTCGACCACAGGGTGGAAACTAGAACATTGCGTGAGGATTTGCTATATTTTCCACACGCGCGGTTAGCTCAGTTGGTAGAGCATCCCCTTGACGTGGGGAGGGTCACAGGTTCGAATCCTGTATCGCGCACAGAGGAGCAAAGCGACAAGTGCGCGATAAAGCACAGTGCCGGCGCACTGTGCGTCAGGATTCGAAGCGCCGCAGGATATGGTTTGCGAGCACCACGAGCAAACCATCCGAGGCGCCGTCCAAGAACACGAGGCCTTTTGCGCTGCCATGGGCAGCAGCAAAAGCCCGTGATTCTGGGACGAAGCCGTATCGCGCACAGAAATAATGAGCTCGAAGCGAAGCTTTGAGCGATTATATTTCCGTAGCGCGATACAGGATTCGAAGGTGAGCAGCGGGGCCCCGTGAGCACACGGGGAGCTGCGAAGCGGCCCGCGAAGTTTTCTCTGCGACGGCAAGAAAACTTTGTGGGAGAAATTCCTGTATCGCCAAATTCTCATCGAGCCTGAAGTGTAAGCTTCAGGCGATTATCATTTTGTAAGCGATACAGGATTCGAAAGCGAACGCCTCGGGACCCGCAAGCATGCGGGAAGGCGTGAGGCGGCCGGCGAAATCTGCGAGAGACGTCGAGCAGATTCTGTCGGAGAAATTCCTGTATCGCGCACAGAAATAATGAGCTCGAAGCGAAGCTTTGAGCGATTATATTTCCGTAGCGCGATACAGGATTCGAAGGTGAGCGACGGCGATTTTTTTCTGTGGGAGAAATTCCTGTATCGGACCTTTCCCAACTGCTACACTCTCCTCATGCCCACCCAGCACTTCACCGAAACCAATGGCGCACTCGAGCGCGAATTTATATGCAAAGATTTTACCGATGCTGTAGCATTCGTGAATCGTATACTGCCTATTGCTGAAGACATGAACCACCACCCCGATGTGACTATTCATCACTACAACAAGGTGCTCATCCGCATCTACCACCACGATGGTACGGCCCTAAACGAAGGCGACTCGCTCTTGGCAGAGCGAGTCGCCGCGGCATTTACCATCTAGTGTTTCTACTGCTCCACGACAATCACTCCTTTTATGTTTGCGTTCTGTGAACTGTGGTACTCGTAGCGACCTACTTGAACGGGCGCGGTGAAGTACGCTTCCCCACCTGGCGGCACTTCTACCGTTTCAATACCAGACGCAGTGAAAACAATTTTGACGGGAGCTGCTTCGTGATTCACCAAGCGCAGTGCTTGGCTTGCTGCAGCGTGCAACACGCTTGGGCTCATCATCCCACCCATTGCCATCACGGTGCGCCCATCGTCCATCATCTTCATGTGATCTGCCGTGCTGTGATCCGCAGCGCTTGACTCCTCTGTGTGTGTGGATTCTGTTGCTGTGTGCTCGTCCGATGTTGCCATGGGCGTACCTTTGGTGAAGTAGTAGTGCCCAAGCGCAGCGCCGATAAAGATAACAACTGCCGCCAATCCTGCACCGATGTTTTTATTCATAGCTTGTTGGGAACACCTTATAGATATACCATCCATCGTATATGCTAGAAAAAATTGGGTCAACCGTGCGATCACATGCAACCACCATCGCCCTTGTGGCAACACTTCTGTGCACCGCAGGTGTCCTCTCCTATGCATTTGCAACGGGCACTTTCTCAAACACATTCAGCACCGAAACCAACGGCCTCCCCACAGCCAAGGAGGGCATGCATCTGATTGAGCTCAAGGATGGCGACTCATACACACTGGAGGCTGGCTATGTGGCCAAAGAAATCGGCAACCGTACCATCCGCATGATTGCCTACAATGGCTCGATTCCCGGACCCCTGGTGAAAGTCACCCAAGGCAGCACGGTCACGATGCATTTCACCAACAACCTCGACATTCCGATGACGGTGCACTCGCATGGCTTGCGACTGGATGTAAAAAGCGACGGAACCCCGGGGCTCTCGCAAGATGCGGTGGAGCCTGGCGAAACGTTCACGTACACACTTTCCTTCCCTGATGGTGGCGTGTACTGGTATCACCCACACGTGCGCGAAGATTATGCCCAAGAGTTGGGACTCACAGGAAACTATCTGGTGCAGCCAAATACCTACACACTGCCGCCCGTTAATGCCGAAGACACGTTGATTGTTGACGACATTCTTATTGAAGATGATGCCGTGTTTCCTTTTTTCAAGGACCGTGTGAATTTCGCCATTATGGGCAGGTTTGGCAACATCATGCTAACCAATGGTGTTACCGACTATTCGCGCGAGTACCAAGCCGGCGATGTAGTGCGGCTCAATATCACGAGCGTTGCCAACGCGCGCCCATTTGAATTCACCATTCCAGGTGCACGCATGAAGCTCGTCGCATCCGACTTGAGCCCGTTTGAACGCGAGGCATTCATTGAAAAGCTACTCATGGGACCTTCCGAGCGCTACGTGGTGGATGTGTATTTCCCGAAAGAAGGCACGTATACACTCACGCACACAAGCCACGACCTCGCCCTGGGACCTATGTCGTACAAGATGACATGGTTCAACGTGCAGCCTCGCACGAGTGGCGTCTCTACTCTCCGCACATTCAACACGGTGCACCGTGCAGCATGGGTAACCAAAGAGGCTGCCGCATTTTCTGATTGGCTTTACAAAAAACCAGAGCGCACATTGCGGCTCACTATGGACCCAGGAAAAGTTGATTTCGGCTCTTCCATGGACCAGCTTCCCTGCCATCGCATGCCCGATGGTGAGTGGATGGGCAAATGCACCGAAGCAAAGAAAGAGGCATGGCTTGCTGGCCTCTCGGCTGAAGGCGCGAGCATGGGAGGCGAGAAAATTCATTGGGAAGACCACACGTTCGAGATGAACAGTGTGACTACTAACAAAGACATCACCTGGCAGATTCTCGATGAGACGACCGATAAGAGAAACATGGCAATTGACGATTGGAAGTACGCCGTTGGAGACACTATTAAAATTCGTATATTCAACGATCCGCTCTCACCCCACCCGATGCAGCACCCTTTCCACATGCATGGGCAACGCATGATGACACTCTCGATAAATGGCGAGCCGGTCGACAATAAAGTGTGGAAAGATTCGATTCTCATTCCTGTAGGTGATACGTACGATATCGCCATCGAGTTTTCGAATCCTGGCGTATGGATGGCGCACTGCCACATCGCTGAACACATGCACTCCGGCATGATGTTCAATTTCGTGGTCGGAGAACAATACTTCGCCGAGTACGATGTAATCCAAAAGAATGGCGGCTCGCACGACACGCACGGGCACAACTAGTGGCCGCACAGTAGCTGCTGCTGTATAGTCTTTTCACGCATCTCTATTATGAAACTTCTTGCTATTGAGACCTCTTGCGACGAGCCCCGTAAGGTACGGGACGAGCAGTAAGCGTTTGGTATAGTCTTTTCACGCATCTCTATTATGAAACTTCTTGCTATTGAGACCTCTTGCGACGAGACCGCTATCTGCATTATCGATGCGGATGGCACGCTTGAACATTTCAGCTACACACAGTTAGGCAATGCACTGTTTTCTCAGGTTGAGCTGCACAAGCAATACGGTGGTGTATTCCCAAGTCTCGCCAAGCGTGAACACGCAAAGAATCTGGTACCGCTTCTTACGGAAGCTCTCACCCAGGCGAAACTCCTTTCCGCTGCCCCGCGCCCAAGCGCCAGCAAAGCACAGCTCGATGAGTTGAAAGTACTCTTGGCGCGCGAAGAGGAACTGTTCGCGCGTCTCATGCTTTTTTTCGCACAATACGAAAAGCCGCCCGTTGATGCGATCGCTGTCACCCACGGCCCTGGGCTCGAGCCAGCACTGTGGGTCGGCATCAATTTTGCGAAAGCCCTCTCACTCGTGTGGGGCATCCCGCTGGTTCCCGTGAATCACATGGAGGGCCACATATTTATGTCGCTGGATCAAAAAGTGAAAGACACACAAACACACACATTGCATGCCCCCACATTTCCGCTGCTGGCCCTCCTCATTTCTGGCGGGCACACCGAATTCGTACACATGCCCGAATGGTTCTCGTACCAGCGCGTGGGTGTTACTCGTGACGATGCCATTGGTGAGGCGTTTGATAAGGTGGCGCGCCTCATGGGATTACCGTACCCCGGTGGTCCTGAAATCTCTCGCCGCGCAGCGCTTGCGCGCGAAGCGGGTATCAACGCACCGTTTACCCTCACCCGCCCCATGCTTCAGAGCGGCGACCTCGACTTTTCTTTTTCTGGTATCAAAACAGCAGTACGCAAGGAAGTAGAAGCGCTCGGAGGTGGCGAAAAGCTCACCGACGAGCAAAAAAATATGGTGGCGCGGGAGTTTGAAGACGCCGTTACTGACGTATTCATCAAGAAGACGAAACGTGCTATCGACGAGTATGGCACCGAGACGCTCATTATTGGTGGTGGTGTTGCAGCCAATCGCTATATCAGGGAGAAGTTGCAGGCACTCTGTGCGGAAGAGCAGATATCATTTATGGTATGTAACCCAAAGGACGCCACCGACAACGCACTCATGATTGCCCTTGCCGGTTATTTCCGCTTTCTGAGAAACGAGTTTGCGGGCGAAACCCTGGGAGCAAACGGCAACCTACTTTTGACATAGAGGGTTATTGGATGTATAATACATCTAGTGCCCGGACATCCGTCACGGGTTATGTGGGAGGACACATGTCAGCTGTACGCAACATCGTAGGAGCCCTATTCCTACTCGCGTCCATCTTTACCGACATTGGAACGGCTGCAATCCTGGTTGCTGCTTTCTTCTTCGAGCAGACAGCTCTGCTCGAACAAATCGTTCGCGCCGTTCCCAAGCTGATCGCATTCCTACTTATGGGTGCGGGCCTGAGCTGGCTCCTCGGCTTCACAGGAAAGAAGATCGGCGGGAAGTAAGTTGCCAGATTCCTCGGCAGTAAAAGCCGCGGCGCACTCAGCGCCGCGGCTTCCTTTTTACACAGAGAAACACACAACTATTACCTCCGCCGCTTGCACGTCCTTTTGACATAGGAATAGTGCGCGTGTATAACCCAGACGGTTCCCGTGCGTCCATTACGGGTGATTTGGAGGCATGAAGAGAGATGCGTAGGTTTTGCCACCATGTGGGCACATTTCTTCTGTACGGAGCATTTGTTGTACTGCTGAGCACCATAGTCGTAGTCGCTGCGGCCACCTTCTCGGGGGACACGCAGATTGTTGACCAAGTACATCGCGCGGTACCCACCACCACTGCAGTGTCCCTGATGGGCAGCAGTCTATTCGTACTCTTTGCCATCGCGGGCAGAATGTTACAGCGTCGATAGTTCGGATCAGGAAATGTATGTAGCCGCGGCGCCTGGTGCGCCGCGGCTTCTTTGTTGAGTATGTATAACAGCAACAGCCACGCTTTCGCGTGGCTGTTGTTTTAGATGAAAGGTAAAGGGAGTAACAAAAGACAGGCTCGTCGTTTGCTCTCCCTTCCATCCCCACGAGAGGGACGCCTGGTCATCTGGTTGATGCCAAGTTTTCCACCCTGCGCTATGCAGGAAAGGTCTCATCGAGGTGCCGTAACGGATTTCCTCGCATGGTTGACCAGTGGCTTTTGCTCAGTAGCTGTGTCCATGGACCACAGCATACTTGCTAGGGGCGATCGATTGCTCTTACCGCACCTGTCTACTCCGATAGTACCATTTTTAAAATGCATGTCAATGACTCGCGAGATAGCGCCCATGTTTAAATACGGTAATGCGCTTCGCGTGGACCACGCCCACTACCCTTCTTGCCATCGCTGTCGTCGCACTCGTTTGTGCATATGCATGGACACAGTATGACCAGTACCCAAAGACCGTTACCGTTACGCGCACCACCACGGGCTTTACACCAGCCAAGGTGTACATCAACAAAGGCGACACGGTACGTTTTGTTTCCCACATTGACCTCCCCTTCTGGCCCGCATCAGATTCTCACCCCAATCACACACGCTACCCCGCCTTCGATCCCACAGTAGAAATACCTCCTCGTGGCGAATGGTCGTTCACTTTCTCTGAGCCCGGCGTCTGGCCGCTACACGACCACATGGCATCCCAATTTCATGGAACCATTTTTGTTGCTGGCGAAGATGGCGAGACCATAGAGAGCTGCCTACGCACAAACACCGATACGATTCGTGCCGTGTGCTGGGAGGCAGACCTAAAAAAGATTATTGACGATACGGGGCTCGCCGCGGCATTTGACCAATTCCGCGTGTGGTATGCGGATGATGGAGAGTTCCAGCGCAACTGCCACGACGTAACGCATATTCTAGGTGTTCAGGCATTCCACGAGTTTAGGGACCATGGTGCTGTAGTTACCCTCCCTGAAACAGGATACTGCGGGTTCGGGTTCTACCATGGTTTTGTGGAAGAGATGGCACGCGAGTATGGCGTTGGGATGCTTGAGGAAGGCGCACGGTACTGCGATTCACTTATTGAGCCAGGTCGGTTTGAAAACAAACACGCCGCAGACGAGGCA
>JAGOVW010000011.1 GCA_018060545.1 Minisyncoccota bacterium | reverse complement strand
CCCTGTATCCGAGATGTAGACACACACTTCTTTGCCATTCTGGTGCCGCTCGAGTCGGACGTGGACCGATCCTCGGGGCGTATATTTGATGGCGTTATCTACTAGGTTTGAAATAACGTGATGCACTTTCGACGAGTCGATGGTCACCATGTAGGGGCCACGTGCATCGTCATCATAGGTCAGTTCGAGATTCTTGTTCTTTGCCGAAATACTCAACTCGGTGACCACTTGCGAAGTGAGCGCCTTCAAATCTTCAGTCTTGAATCGGTAGTCCATGCGACCCTGTTCTATGCGTGAGACATTCAAGAAGTCCTCAATGGTGTCGGCCATTCTGGTGCTGGAGGCGAATATCGTACGTACGGGCACGAGAACAGCCTCAGTGATGGGCCCATACGAGCCTTCGAGCATAAGAGACGCATACCCGCGGATAGCGGCAAGTGGGGTACGCAACTGGTGAGATGCAATAGACAGAAATTCAGACTTCTGGCGATCAAGTTCGCGCAGGTGCTCGTTGGCGACGCTGAGACTCCTCGCCAGCTTCTCAATTTGTTCCTTTGCTAGTACTTCACGGTACACGCTACGCGAGAGCAGTGCGCTGACGCCCACAACGACAATAAAGGCGACCACGTTGAAAAGCATTTCGTTGAGTGAGAGTGAAAGAACGACGCGCGCGAGCGAAATACTGCACAGCGCAAACAGCAAGAGTTCCGTGGCGATGACGCGCGCATCAAAGATCTGCTGGCGGAACATGCCGTAGGCCATGATGGTAACCATGGCAAACGTGGAGACTTGGCCCACCCAGTTGTATTCGAAGATGCCCATGCTCGGGAGTAGCAAGTTTGAAACGACACCCGCGGATGTGGGTACTGCGGTTGCCGCCATAATATAGAGGTACTTATTGCGTGCACCCAGTGTATTGTTGATGGCACGCTGGGCCAGCAAACCCAATCCAGCAAAACCAGAAATAACAATGTAGGCAAAATACAATACGTGTGGCCACGTGTTGAGCACGATAAATGACTCTTGACCAGGGCGAGGTATTACATCTATTACCAAAAGGCCGGGAAGCATCGCCACGAAGAGAATTACCGCGGTAGGAATTCCGACCCAGATGTACCACTGCCACGAAGGAGTGTCTTCGGCTTCGTAGTGCCGCATGAACACAGCGAAGGTAAATGCGATGAGTGCTGCAGTTACGTAGAGCAGGCGCGCATACAGCTCTAGATTCTCAAAGCCGCTACGAAATACACCCAACGAGAGCGACCATGAGCCAACGGTAATCGCAAACCACAAAAATGCTTTGTTGGTCGCATGTTCCCTGTTGCGTGTGTACACCAAGAGCCCAAAAATGAGCGAGAGAGCAGACGCAAAGAATACGAAGATGTTTATGGCATCCATCCCCTACACTGTACAGCGCTTTTTGGCCGCCATAAGAATCCGTTCAATCTTCTCTGTGGGTATGTATCCGCGCGGATTTTGGATATCGGCTACACGAAATGAGAGCGCTGACGCTGTTCTAGATACGGTGTCAACCATCTCTAGTGTTGGTCGGTTGAGGACGAAGTGATCGCTCCTCCTTTCGTGTGCAAGAACGAGCACTTCGGCCAGGCAACAGTAGTTGTCTTCCCGCCCTGCGAGGCCCATAGGAAAATTCGCTGAAATTCCTGGTGTGTAGACTGCTCCGGCAGAAGCAACAAGAACCTCCTCGCTTTTCCAGAGCGCCTCCTCAATGTCTGAAGGTTGGGCATCATCTACAATGACGGTGCCAGGGAGTACGTGCTCAGTTTTCACGAGTGCGTCGGGTGTATTGGTGGCGGTTACGATAAACACGGTGTCGCGTAGTGCAGACACGTTGTCGCTATAACGAATCGTACAGTCGCGGTATTGAGCTGTAAGCTCTTCAATCAGCTGGTCTACCTTATCTTTCTTTCGCAGCACGTCAACAAACGTGAACTGGCGGACACCTGCACGAGCCAGTAAGTGGGCACTGATGGTACCAATTGATCCTGCTGCACCGACGATGGCGGTCGGCGCGTGCTGAGGATCAACGCCCGCGCGTTTGATCAATGTGAGGAGTGTTTGCGAGACGGTGTACCCAGTGAATGCATGACCAGTGGTAATCGCGATATCGGGAATGTCGGTTAAGTCTAGCCCACCTTTTGACAGTGACGACGTGAGTGCACCGAGTCCAATAATGCGTGCACCATGTGCACGAGCCAGTTGTACACCATGCCGAATCTGGGCCAGAGCACCTGCGCGGTCGCTCAGCATTGCCTCAGGTGCCATGGGTATACCCACCACAAACCCTGCAATTGGTGCGCCGTGCGCATCAGTGAGGCCGGTAATGCGCGAGACGATCGCTGGCGGCCAGTGATGCTCAAACCATACGACTACTTTTTCAGGCATGTATCGAAGCACCGGTACTTTGCGGAATAGGTCACGACGACTGCGCGGGTGCACAAGAAACGCAAAACGATACTCTTTGCTGCGTGTGAGTCGATATGGAAGAAAAAGGTACAATGCATCGCGAACGAGCGCTGCCATATTGCGGAGCTCTTTTAAGAGTTTCATACAATTACAATGAGTATATGTGTCGCATCAGCGTAAGTGCTGCATGCTTGTAGCGGTCAGGACCTTCCTCGTTGCCTAGAAGTTCTGCGCTCTGCTGCGGCACACCATAGTGTACATGGAGCGTGTGCTTACGCATCAAGAACGACAGAATGGTCATGTCCTCAACGCCCGTAATATGCACGGGAATTACCGGGCAGTTCGTTTGCTCGGCGAGATACACAACACCGCCACGGGCTTTCAGTTCATTTGTTTTCTTGCGGTACGAGCCCTCTGGAAATATGGCGACCGTGTGTCCGTCGTGTAGTAGTCGTTCATGGAGTGCCAATGAGAGTGCATAATCTCGCGCTTTGGTGACCACCGGAAAGGCCCCTATGAGCCAAAAGAACCACGCGCGATAAATGAGCTTTCGCAAAGAATCATCCCATGCGTAATCCCCTCTCGATTTTGCAACGTAGTACAGAGGAAAATGGCGGGAGAATGGTGGAAATGCAGCGAGAAGCATTACGCCGTCGAGGTCGCTACTGTGGTTAGCCGCTAAGATGAGACCGCCCTTTCTCGTATACGGTATATTATCCACACCTGAAACGGTGAACCTGCCAAAAAAACGAAGCAGCACATAGCCAATGAGCCATGTGCCACTTTGCCAGACATACGGGAGCGCCTTAATAGCTTGCCACAGCCACGCGCTCCCAGTGGAAACGGCGGGACTCGGCCGATTCGCTATGGCTAGCGTGTCGCTCATATCCATTTCGACTGGCGCTGAGCAAATCCCAATATCAGCAAACTGGCCAATATCCAGAGCAGGACGCTTCCTGGTGTGACCCAGTGTGCGATGCTGGCGCTGAATGTATGAATGGAGTGGAGCTGTGGTGTGTGGACCCATGCGGCAAAGATACCCACTGCGCCGCCGAGCCCAGCAAGGAGTGATCCGGAAAGTGTTGCCTCTTCGCTAAAGTGTCTGGTGAGTAAGCGGAAGAATATCGCGGCCAGCAGCAGAAAGAGTACCCAAAAAGCAATCGCTGGTGACGCACCACTGAGGGCGCCGCTCACAAACATGGTTGATAGGAAAAGTGGTTGCAGCGAAGATGCCAAAAAGAGGGAGAGAACTATAGTCGCTGGGACGGTCACATTAAAACGAAGTGAGATCAGTGCGAGGACAACGCCAACACACAGAAGAATAATGACATCAACACTCACGAGCGCGAAAATCGCATCGAGGTTCATGTCGGTATTATAACCCTTCGCTACGCAGATCCTCAACGAGTGTTCGTGCTTTCTTGGAAAGCTTTGATGGGAGCGATATGGTGATACGGACCATAAAATCGCCTCGTTCGTTTTTCCCTAACGGAACCCCCTTCCCTTTTATGCGAAGTGTTTCTCCGTGGCTGACTCCAGCGGGTATGGAAAGGGGCACCACGCCATCCAGTGTTTCCACATCATATGTAGCACCCAAGAGCGCGTCGCTCAGTTTTATAGCAATGGTTGTGGAAAGAATGTTTCCTTCACGCTTGAATCGAGGGTCCGTTTTAACATGTATCTTTATGTACAAATCGCCTGGAGTTCCTCCGGCAACTGCTTCGCCGCGTCCAGGCATGCGAATCATCTCGCCATTATTGATACCGGCAGGTACCGAGATCTTTACCTCGTCTTGTTGTCGAGCAACACCACGACCCGCGCAGGTACGGCAGGTTTCTTTGGGGATGGTCCCGCGGCCTTTGCACTGGGGGCATTCCCTGGTTGTGGTGAATGAGCCAAAGACGGTTGAGCGAGCTTCACGGATGCTTCCTTGCCCGCCGCAGCCGGCACAGGTTTCTACCGAACTGCCGGGCTTGGCGCCTGAGCCAGTGCACGCATCACAAATGCCCATCTTGGTGAGAAGAACTCGGCGCTCAACGCCAAAAATGGAGTCTTTGAAGGTGAGCTCGAGATCAATCGAGATATCACGCCCGCGCTTCTGGGTTGCCCCACGGTTCCCAAAGAATTCGGAGAAAATATCGCCGAAATCAAAATCTTGGAACCCATCAAAGCCACCAAAACCTGCACCATCAAAGCCACCAGGTCCAGGGCCGGTTCCCTGTTGAAATGTTCGCCCGTAGGCATCGTACTCTGCACGGCGCTTCTTGTCTGAGAGCACCGCGTAGGCTTCGCTAATTTCCTTGAATTTGGCTTCGTCGCCGTCTTTTTTGTCGGGATGGTACTTGTGAGCAAGTTTACGGAATGCCTTCTTAACGTCGTCTTCTGACGCTGCCTTGCCAACGCCCAGTATCGAGTAGTAATCCTTCATGCGGGTAGTATAGTTTTTTTCGGCTTAAAAGGAAAGAGATGGTGTTACCCATCTCTTTTCTCGTGTTTTTTGCTTACTCTGCTGTGGGCGGCGTGTCCGCTGAGGGTTCCTCTGTGGGAGGAGTTGCTGCACCAGCCTTGGAAACAGCCTCGCCAATTTTCTGAAGGTTTGTGGAAAGTGTTTCTGTGGCGCTTTTTATTGCACCGACATCATTTCCGTCACGCGCCGTCTTGACTGCCGTAATGTTTTCTTGAAGGAGCGTTTTAAGCTCTTGATCAAGCTTCGCGTCATGTTCCTTCATAGACTTCTCGGCAGTGTAGACAAGCTGCTCCGCAACATTCTTAGCCTCAGCAAGTTCCTTCTTCCTGAGATCTTCGTCTGCGTGGAGTTCGGCATCTTTCTGCATCTTCTTAATATCGTCCTCGGTCAATCCAGAACGCGCCTCGATGCGAATGGTCTGCTCCTTGTTAGTGCCCTTATCTTTTGCCTTTACCTGAAGAATACCGTTGGCGTCAATGTCAAAGGTAACTTCAATCTGCGGCAAGCCACGCTGTGAAGGTGCGATACCGTCGAGAATGAAGCGTCCAAGGGATTTGTTATCTGCCGCCATGTTGCGCTCACCTTGTACGACGTGGATTTCTACCGATGTTTGATTGTCTGCCGCCGTTGAAAATACTTGGGAGCGGCTAGTGGGAATCGTTGTGTTTCGCTCAATCAACTTCGTCGCTACCCCACCCATGGTTTCTATGCCGAGTGACAGTGGGATAACATCGAGAAGAAGAACATCCTTCACGTCGCCCTGCATGATGCCACCTTGAATCGCCGCACCGAGGGCCACCACTTCATCAGGGTTGATTGATTTGTTTGGTTCCTTGCCAAACAGCTCTTTCACTTTTGCCATGATGATAGGCATGCGCGTCTGGCCACCTACCAATACAATTTCGTCTATGTCGCCAGCTTTAAATGGTGACGCATCGAGAGCCCGCTTGGTAATGGTAATTGAGCGTTCGATGTACTCGCTTGCCAACTCTTCTAGTTTGGCGCGAGAAAGTTTAAGTAGCAGGTGTTTCGGCCCATCCTGGTCGGAGGTAATAAACGGGATGTTGATCTCACTGTCGGTTGTGGTTGATAGTTCGATTTTAGCCTTCTCCGCTGCTTCATCGAGGCGCTGCAGAGCAAGTGCATCTTTGCCGACATCAATTCCTGATTCGCGTTTGAACTCGGCAACCATCCACTGAATAATTTTTTGATCAATGTCGCGGCCACCCATGTGTGCATCACCGTCGGTTGATTTCACTTCGATCACATCGTCACCTACTTCGAGCACTGAGATGTCAAAGGTGCCACCACCGAAGTCGAACACGACAATTTTTTCGTCCTTCTTGCGGTTCAGTCCATAGGCAAGTGCAGCTGCGGTTGGCTCGTTGATGATGCGCTTTACATCGAGACCCGCTATGCGGCCCGCATCTTTCGTTGCTTGGCGTTGCGCATCGTTAAAGTAAGCCGGCACGGTGATAACTGCCTCGGTAATGCTCTCGCCCAGTTTGGCTTCCGCGTCAGCTTTCAGTTTCGCCAGAATCATGGCTGATACTTCTTCTGGGCGGTAGTTCTTGCTCTGTAGTTCTACTTCCACACCACCATCGGGCCCACTCTTCACTTCATACGGCACGATTGCTTTGTCTTTCTGTACCGCATCTTCTTGAAAACGATGGCCCATGAAGCGCTTGATACCGTAAATGGTGTTGCGCGGATTGGTGACCGACTGACGCTTCGCAGTGACGCCCACGAGGCGCTCACCCGTTTTTGATATGGCGACGATTGAGGGAGTGGTGCGTGCACCTTCCGCATTCTCGATAATGCGTGCGTCACCAGTTTCCACGATTGCCATCGCTGAGTTTGTTGTGCCCAAGTCAATACCTAATATTTTTGCCATAGAATGATGGTTAACGTCTTGTAGTCGCCAGTATTTTGCGCACTTTAATTACACGTGTCAAGTTTGTGTCGTATCGCTGCCCGTAATGGTTACTTGTGCAGGGCGTAGAATACGGTCGTGCAATTTGTAACCGCGACGGCGGACGGTCAGTACGCGCGTCGATCCTTCGCCTGGTTCTTCTGCGATGGCTTCATGCTCGTGCGGCGAGTAGGCATCCCCTGGTTTGCCAAATGCCATTACTTCATGCTTCTCAAGCGCCCCCACGAGCTGCGTGTGAATGTATTCGACGCCTGAGCGCCATGCAGCATCCACTTTACCCCATGCATCACCCTGCATGGCCATGTCGAAAGCGTCCAGTGCAGGCAGGAGGTCTTCTAGGACTTCCTCGCGCACTATGTTCTTGATACGCGAAGTGCTGGCTGCATCGTCGCGCTTTTGGTTAGCGATTTCAGCGCGAAGACGCTGCCACCCATCCAAGAACTCCTGCCGCTCCTCTTTGCAGCTCTGCAGCTCTGCCTTAATCTTCTGCAGTTTCGCCTGTGCAGCAGCTAGTGTGCCACTGGTCTCAGCTTCTGCGTCAAAGTCAAAATCAAGTTCTGTTTCGTCCATACAGCTACTATATACCTAAACAGGTTATAAAGACAAAACTCCGCGGAGGCGGAGTTTTGTGTCTTAACGCTTTGACCACTGTGGTGCGCGGCGTGCAGCTTTGAGGCCGAACTTCTTGCGCTCCTTTGCGCGTGGATCACGCTTGAGAAAGCCCAACACCTTCAAATCTTTGCGAAGAATAGGTGAATGTTTCAAGATGGCACGCGACATACCGTGTCGAATTGCCTCTGCTTGTGCCTGCGGGCCACCGCCCATTACCTTTGCAGTCACCGTAAACTTCTCGCCAACGGTCTTGAGTGGAGAACGTACAACGTTCTGAGCCTCGGCAGTTGGAAAGTACTCTGCAAGCGCCTTGTCGTTCACGACAATGCTCTCGCTCTTGCCTGGAGTGATACGCACGCGTGCAGTAGCCGTCTTACGACGTCCCACTGCTTCGAAGTATGTGTCAGCTTTTGCCATGATGGGTTATTCAGAAATAATGAGATTCTTGAGACGGTTCTTGAGCAAACGGTTGTTTGGAAGCATGCGCTTCACAGCGAGCTCAAGCGCACCTTTCCCTCCTTTGCGGCCAAGGAAAGCGCCCAGAGTTTCTACTTTCTGTCCGCCAGGGTAGCCAGAGTAGCGCTTGCGTACCTCGCCCACCTTCTTGCGGTCAGAGAAGTCGAGTTTGCTCGCGTTCTCGATGACGACTTTCACGTCTGCTACTTTGTTGTTCTCGAATTGAGCTGAATGCTTGCCGAGGAGTACCTTAGCAGCCTCCGAGGATACGCGTCCAAGTTTCTTTCCTGCGGCATTAATTTTGTGTTCGTACGTCATGGTAGTGATTTAGACCAATTCAATGCGGGCGCTTTCGGTGCTTGCGGCTCCGATCTTGCCCAGCTTTACAATGCGAGTGTAGCCACCCTTGCGTTCCTTATACTTCGGACCAAGCTCTTTGTACAGCTTTGCAATAACTTTGTTGTCGTTACCTGTTTTTGCTGCAGTAGCACGGCGGTTAGCGACTGAATCGGTCTTTGATGCAGTGATGAGACGCTCAACGTATGGGCGTGTTGCCTTTGCCTTCGTCAAGGTTGTCACCACGGTACCGTTGAGGATCAACGAGCGAGTAAGAGACAGCATGAGCGCCTTGCGGCCTTTGCGCTCTCGTCCGAGTATTTTTTTGTTGCTGTGATGTCGCATAGAATGTTATGAACGGAGGGTAAGTCCGAAGTTTGAAAGTGCACGCTTTATTTCTTGCATACCTTTCTGACCCAATCCTTCAATCGCCAAGAGGTCGTCTTCTCGCTTGCGCACAAGACCGCCGATGGTGCGGATGCTTGCACCATCAAGAGCGCTCTCCACTCGTGGTGAGAGTGCGAGCTCAGTGATGCGCGTCTTTAGAAGCTCTGCATCTTTGTCGTCGTCTGAACGCTTGCCTTCTGCGATTTCAGCAACAATTTCGGTTACGTGCTCTTCTTCCTTGAAGCCAATGACCGCCTTGAGCTGGTGAATCATTATTTCAATCGACTTCTCGAGAGCTTCTCGAGCAGGGAGGGTACCGTCAGTTTGAATGAAGATGCGCAGGCGGTTGTAGTCGGTTCGGTCACCTACACGCATGTTCTCTACTTCATAGTTAACACGACGAATAGGGCTAAAGATTGCATCGAGTGCGATTGTGCCGATATCAACACGCTCCTTCTGAACTACTTCCTTTGGTACGTAACCAAGGCCGCGCTCAACTTGCATTTCGATTTCCAAAGCATTCTTGCCGCTGATCTCAGCGATGTACTGCTCGGGATTGAGAATTTCAACTTGGCCAGGCACTTCGATGTCTTTAGCAGTGACGATTGCAGGGCCTTTCACTTTGATCGTGATGGTCTGTGGTTCATCGCTGAGTACTGAAAGGCGAACCTTTCGGAGGTTGAGGAGCAAAGTAACAACGTCTTCCTTTACGCCTTCGAGCGTCGAAAATTCGTGTGCGACTCCGTCAATCTTGACGTGTGTGATTGCTGCACCAGGAAGAGATGAGAGGATGATGCGGCGAAGTGAGTTGCCCAGCGTGTGGCCGTAACCTGGGTGCAAACCGTCAATTTCAAAGGTACCTGAAGGGCCTTCGTCCTTAACGATGCGGGGCTTCGATGGAAGTGTGACGTGGTAGTCCGACATACGAAAAATTTCTTATTAAATAATGAATAAAATGCTTTAACGGCTGTAGAACTCGATAACCTGAGCGTAGTCTGCAGCACCTTCGCCAGGGACATATGTAGGGAGTGCGGTAACGGTACCCTTCAGCGTTGCGGGATCAAACGTCAGCCATGATGGTGGGTTGTGCTGCTCTTTCTCTGCGATACCTGCAAATAGTGCACTGGTCTTGCTTCCCTCGCGGACGCCAATCACATCACCGATGCGCAAACTGTGTGAAGGAACGTTCATGCGCTTGCCGTTCACCGTGAGGTGTCCGTGGGTCACGATCTGACGCGCAGCGCGACGTGTGCTTGCAAGACCAAGACGGTACGCTACAGAGTCAAGGCGAGTTTCGAGCATGCGGTGCAGAGCAGCTGCTGGCTGGCCTTCATCCATAGCCTTCCCAACGTATCGCGCAAACTGGTGCTCCAAGAGACCGTACGTGAAGCGAGACTTCTGCTTCTCAAGCAACTGCTTGCCGAAATCAGAAAGAGGTCGGCGTCGCTTGCCGTTCTTGAGTGCTCGAGCCTCAGCAAGTGAGAACTTTTGAGACTGGGTCTTCTCGAAAATTGCTGCGCCGAGGCGCTTTGCAATACGGTACTTTGAAGTGATCTGCAACATACGATAATAAGATTAGATACGGCGAGGCTTAGGTGCACGCGGGCCATTGTGAGCTACCGGTGTATCGTCAGCGATGCGAGTAATGGTAATACCTTTTCCAGCAAAAGAGCGCAATGCTGATTCGCGACCCGCACCAACGCCACGGATGACCACCTCTGCTTCTTTTACACCAGCCTGTATTGCCTTGTCAGCAATAAGCTCTCCCACTTTAGCGGCAGCAAAAGGAGTTCCCTTCTTGGCACCTGCAAAGCCAAGTGCACCGCTTGAAGACCATGCCAATGTGTTACCAGATGTGTCCGCAAGCAATACCTGCGTGTTGTTGAATGTTGCCTGCACGTACAGCACAGCTTTTTCAACTTTTCGGCGTGCACCACGAGAGAGCGAACGAGACTTGAGTCCCTGGTCCACGCTTCCACCTGCTTTTCGAATGATTCGTTTTTTTCCCATAATATTGTTTACGTCTTTTCTAGTTTGCGGCGACCCGATGTCATAGTCTTACGAACGTTTCCACGAACCGTGCGTGAGTTGGTCTTAGATCGTTGGCCACGTGCAGGCAACTTCTTTGCGTGTCGTGTCCCACGATGAGCATTAATGTCTTTCAGGCGCTTAATGTTACCACCAACCTGGCGACGAAGATCTCCCTCGATAGTGAAACGCTCAATAGCGTCACGAATCGAAGCCTCCTGTGCAGGTGTGAGGTCTGCAGTGGTGAGACCAGAATCAATTTTCAAATCAGAAAGCACAGAGAGCGCACGTGGTCGGCCCACACCAAAAATAGCAGTGAGCGCGATCTCAAGGCGTTTGTTATCAGGTACGGTGACTCCAGCAATACGAAGCATAGAAAATATAGTTAGCCTTGTCGCTGCTTGTGGCGCGGGTTGCTGCAAATGACATAAAGACGGCCGTTACGACGGACGTGCTTACATTTCACACAGGCAAGTTTTACGGAAGCTTTAACGCGCATGCAAGTCTCAGTTAGCCTCTTCGAATAATGCGAGCTCTTCCCCCATAAGGGTCAAGCTGCAGTGCAACCTTGTCTCCCACCAGCACTTTGATGCGGTGTAACCGCATTTTCCCTGCAAGGTAGGCCAAGGCGAGTGATCCATCCTCGAGCTTCACGCGGAAGAGTGTGTTGGGGAGGGCCTCCTCAACTACTCCTTCTACCGCTTGAATTTCTGACATAGATGCACTCGAGCGCAGATAATAGCAAGATAGAGCAAAAGGGTCAAGCTCTACTGTGCCTCACTGATGGTTACAATAATCTTGGAAGGGTCCGTTGGGAAGCTACCGCGCCAGAATGGCCTCAAAAATGCCTCTGCTGACTCAACCCCTGGGTGGCTTTGTACGATGGTCTGGAAGGCGCTTTTGTCCTTTCCAGCGAGGTCTGCAGCCACCTGCTGAGGGTTCACTTGCCATACAAACTTAGCGCTACCGGAAAGTGTAAAGCTAAGCGGCGTAGCGAGTGTAGATGAGGTGGAAGCGAGCGTTAGGGTGAAGGTAGAGGTGTCAGGAATAGTGATGACCCCTTCTCCGGCATCGGCACTGGTGGCGCTCGCGATCGCACGAGCGAAATCAGCGCGTGCCAGGTACGGCATACGCACAATGGCTTTCTCGCCCACCTGGGTAGCAGCCCCTTCCCCTTGAGGTGGTAGTGACTCAAACGTAACGGTCAGGAGCTGTGGGAAAGCAAATGAGTCTGGTGGCACTGCCGCAGTGACTGCATCGAGTGCCTTGGTGCGTATCGAAGCGTGAAGTGCCTCGGTTGCCTTGGTCATGTCGCTCTCGGCTACGATTGGTCGCTCTCCCTTGTACCCCCCGCTCATGGAAACTGACGACTTAGCGTACACCTTTTCATACATATCAGGTGCACCTGTTTTCAACCCTGGTAGTGAGAATTTCTCTACAGGGCCGACATTAAAATCAGGCCCAGTCTGATCGGCGTACACGGTGGTTTCAATGCTTCCTGGTCCGCCCGCTGTCTTTCCAGGAACCATAATAGAACTTCGCACACGGAACGTTTTTCCGTCAGGCGTTTCAAAACGCGTATTTTTGATGAGGCGAACCGGCTTATCGCTGAAGTCGTTAAATACTGTAATGGTTCCCTTCGCATACTCTTCTACGCGTTCGGTGCCACTAGCGGTTACTGTTGTTCGCTCTTCAAGGGGAACTTCCGCAATCTGGTACCCGAGAGCAGCTGTACCCTGCGCTTCCTGAAGAGGTACCGCTTGATACGCGGCCGACTCATCGAAAACGACGGTGTGGATGCGAGGTTGAACTACAATGCTCGATTTTCGGAAAATAGTAACTGCACCAACACCCACGAGTGCGAGCACGGCCACTGCAACAACTCCCCAGATGACCTGTCTGCTACCGCGGCGTGGTGATGCGCCCGATGGTCGTCGCGGAGGCGCACTTGGCCTGCTTGGCGGTACAGAACTTCTTGGTGCTACGCGATCACGACTAACTGAAATCGGTATATTTCTAATACTGCGTGCCTCTTCTCCGCTGTGTGCAACTGGTTCGTCTGCTGCCGGTGTTTCAATATCACTAAAATAGTCTCGTGCCATATGTAAAAAAGTATACCACGCTATCCTTGTAATGCTCCGCGCATGTGCACAAATGCAGCGTCCAGTGCCACGCCTGCATCGGGCTGTATCCCAGGCGCAAAAATAGCCAAGTCGGCAATGTGCTGCTCTTGGACGCGTTGCACCACAAATGGGTTACCTGTATCGGTAAACGGTGCAAAGTCTAGCCTGGCGATAAGCTCAACAAACCATGGAGCAATATCAGGAGGTGCCGTGATGATCATGGTTGACGGCATGCGCTCTTTCTCAGCAATCTTGGCGAAGTTCTCTGCATAGAGTTTGGTGTACTGAGGGGCCACATCGCTCAGGGAAGAAAGCACACTCATGCAATCGGTACCGGTGCATGATTCTTCGATGGCCATCCGTAGGCGCGATGTTGCCTCTTCCGGTGTGGTTACATACTTTTTTGCCAACTCTCGAATGAGTGTGCGCCACCCTATCGGAATAGTTGCAAAGCTTTGCACTTTGCCACTTGAAACGACGAGCACGCCTGATGCTTCACTGGTTATGTCGAGCGCTGAGTAGTGCGGGGTGCGTCGTGCGAGTGGATTAAGAACAGTGATGGTTACGTTTGCGGCCGTACGTATCGTGGGTTGTCGGCCGGGCAGTGCTTTGGTGAGCGCGTCTATGAGGCTCGTGTATACCGCTTTTTCGGTGCTGCCAGTAAGGGTAACCACGTGCATACGATGCGCTGTCTTTCCCAGTGGTTTTCCTGTGGGGTAGCCATTAAGTTCTGTTCGCACGGCTACCTTTTCAAATGCCTCTCCTGTTGTTGGGGCCACTTTTGCAATGGCGCGTTGTGCGAGCTCGTCAATGTGCGTTTTCGCAATAAGTGTTTCCTTTTCGTACTGTTGTGCTTCTTCGGAGGTAGCCACGCTTATCCATGGGGCGTGTAACACTGCCGTCACTTTGCCAACGCGAGCGTGTGGAGCAATCGATGCGTACATTTCTAGCGCACTTTTCATTGTCGGTTCTATGAGAGCGACGAGACCTGAGAATGCAGCCCCTTCAGGTCGCTCCTCCTCCGCCTTGGGTAGAGACACGCGCTTTGACACACGTATTTTCGATGGAGTATGTTCGTCTGAGGAGAGTTCGACAATTGCTACAGCAATAGAGCCACTGCCAATGTCGACAATTAATTCAGGCTGCGCAGCAAAACGACTACCCAAGATAGAGAGCGCCATACGTGAAGTATACGGCCCTTATGCGTTGCAGCATGTTTGCTGTGGGGAGAAACGTTACTTACTGAGAACTGCCTTGATGCGGCGAACGCCGGATGACGATGCTTCTTCTTTCTGAATCTTAAATACACCGCTCTCACTGAGTTCAGTGGTGTTTTCAACATGCGGGCCGCCGCAAAATTCAATCGAGAACGCGTTCTCAAAGTCGGGATGCTCCACAGTACCTTGCGCAGGGCCGACTGAATACACCGACACCATTTCTGGGTACTTCGCTCCAAACTCCATCTCTGCACCCAACTTCTCTGCTTCCTCTTTAGGAATGGTTGATCGGATAACGGGGAGTGCTGCAGTAATTTGCTCGTTCACAATGCGTTCTACCTCCCGCTTTTGCTCGTCCGTCATCTTTTCTCCATGAGAAAAGTCGATGCGGAGGCGTTCGCCCGTGATGTTGGAGCCGCGCTGTTTGACATGGGAGCCAAGAACCGTTTGCAATGCTTTCAAGAGTAGATGATGTGCGGTGTGAAGACGCGTCGTTTCTGCAGAGGTGTCTGCAAGACCCCCTTTGAAGCGCTTCTCTGCGCCCGCACGGGAAGCATCGCGGTGCTTCACCATCTCGGCATCAAATACACTGCGGTCAACCGTTGCGCCACGCTCTTTAGCAATCTCTTCCGTAAGCTCTATGGGGAAACCAAATGTGGTGAATAGAATAAATGCATCCGCACCTGAAATGGCACTACCCTTGGCGAGCTTTTCGAACTCCTTCATGCCGCGCGCGAGTGTCTCGCGGAATTTCGTTTCTTCGTTTTGGATTTCAGACTTGATTTTTGCAATGTTCGCACGCACTTCTGTGTAGTGTTGGCCATATTCTTTCTCTAAGACATCCGCAAGATCTGCGAGAGAGCCTGCTGGGACTCCAAGGAGATCTGCATAGCGCACAGATCGGCGTAAGAGACGGCGTAAGAAGTAGCCCTGCTCGGTGTTTGAAGGCAGAACACCGTCTGCAATCATAAACACCGCACCACGGATATGGTCAGCCACGATACGGAAGGCTTGAATCTTGCTGCTGTCGCTATACGATGCGCCACTTAGTGCTTCGAGCTTTTCAATAACGAGAGCCAGTGCGCCACTCTTAAACACGTCGGAATCACCATTCTTTGCTGCAACGATACGCTCCAGTCCACCACCAAAGTCTACATTTTGCTGTGCGAGCTTTTGGAACTGTCCATCCTTTCGGATGTATTCCATGAACACAGAGTTTCCAATTTCCATGAAGCGACCGCAGTCACAGTTGGGATGGCAACGAGCACCCCACTTTTCTACATCACTATCAGCAAGGTGCCCGCCTTTTGCGGTGGTGTGAGGTGCAAAATCGTAGAAAACTTCAGAATCAGGACCTCCTGGTTCGCCTTCAGGCATGTTGGCGGGAACGCCAGAACGGCTCCACCAATTCTTCTTTGCCTCGTACGAAAAGATACGTGCCCCACTCTCCATACCAACTACATATCCATTTGCTTCGGAGCCAATAATTTGGAATCCGTTTGAAACGCCCGCGCTTGCAAATATGCCTTTCAGTAATGCGATAGCTTCTTCGTCACGCGGTACGCCAATCTCGGGCGCACCATCGAAAACGGTGGCGTATAAGCGTGAAGCATCGAGCCCCACTTCTTTCATAAGGAACTCGTAAAACCACGGGAGCTGCTCTTGCTTGAAGTAATCACCGAGTGACCAGTTACCGAGCATTTCGAAGAAGGTCGTGTGGCGATTGTCACCCACCTCTTCGATATCCGCTGCACGAAAGCTTTTCTGGCTATCCGTAACACGCTTTCCTTCTGGATGTGGTTTGCCCAAAAGGTACGGCACCAACGGTTGCATGCCAGAGCCGGTGAATAGTGTAGTTGGATCGTTTTGAGGAACGATAGGGGCCGATGGGATAACGGCGTGCCCGCGAGCCCGATAAAATTCAAGATACTTTGTTCGAATGTCGTTGTAGGAGACCATGCGAATACTCTAGCGCATCACCTAGCGGTTGCCTAGAGCGCGGTGAAATATAAAGGACCGACCTTTACAATTAGAGGAGAGCCTCGAGCTCATCAATGTCACGCTCGATACTGGCAATACCCGCTTTCCAAAATGATGCCTTGGTTACATCTATGCCAATACGCTTGAAAATGTTTTCTGGCGTATCAGTGGACCCAGCCTCCATAAAAGCCGCAGCTTTGCTGAGGTGTTTGCGATCCGTGTGCACTAATTGGAACAACGCACTACTTATCAATTGCCCATATGCGTAGGAGTAGACATAGAAGGGGTTTCTTATGTGCGACCAATTGACGAACGTGTACCCATCTTCAGGGGTGACAGAAACACTGGGGCCAAGGTAAGCCTGCATGTGTTTCTGCATGAGGGTAGCGATCTTCTCCTTGGGCACCCACCCGTCTTTGCGCACACTCTGGTGCAGCTCCAGTTCGAAATTGAAGCAGGCGATCTGGCGGAAAACAGTCGCCACATGGTCCTGAAGGCGATCATGGAGCAGCTTAATTCGCTGTTCTTTCGGAAGGGTCTTGGCGATGTGCTCGAATGCCCAACCCTCAAAGAACGTGCTGGCTGTCTCGGCAACCGCTGTTGAATAGTCATCGTAAAAGACCGGCTGCTTCGCGCATAGTTCGCTGTGAATAGCGTGCCCCATTTCATGCGCAAGCGTCATGGTGGAGTTGAAATCGTTCGTGTGATTGAGCAGAACGAAGGTTGGGAGGCTGTGCGAGCTGGCACAAAAAGCACCACCACTTTTGCCTGCTTTGGGAGCAACGTCAATTTGCCCGCGTGCCAAGAAATTATCCAGGATGTGTGCGTAACGCTCTCCTGCATCGAGGAATGCTTCGTGCACCAAACGGTACGAGCGTTCAAACGGAAATGGTTCCACTTTTGTTGCGGGTAGTACGAGAGGTGCTGCGCGATCTGCATAGTGGAGCGTGTCGAGCTTCAGCAGGCGTTTCTTCAGTGCGTGGAAGCGGTGTGCCACCGGAAAAGAAGCCGTTACCGTATCTATCAATGTGCGTACACTCTTTTCATCGTTCTCGTAGCCCAGAATGGTAGCGCTGTACGGGTGTGGCAGCTTCCGCAACTCGTCGGTAATCTTTTTTTTGGTATAAAGCGCATTAATCTCACTCTCGGAAAACTCGGCCACCTCGGCAATCCTTTCGAGAATGAGCTTCCACATATCCATCCGTTCTTGCTGCGACTCTTTATGTGAAGCCGCGCTCAGTGCCTCGTTGAGCGGCATCTCTGTTCCCTTCCACGTGATGGTGCGGGCAGCTATTGCTTTATCAACACCGGACACC
Organism: Minisyncoccota bacterium; assembly: GCA_018060545.1. GTDB lineage: Bacteria > Patescibacteriota > Minisyncoccia > Phycocordibacterales > UBA2100 > JAGOVW01. The sequence continues at coordinate 2,808 of JAGOVW010000011.1, read as the reverse complement.
CACATGCCACCTGAAGGAGCGGCGGTGAGAGCCAGCACTTTTTCTTCTAGTTCTGAAAGGTCGTGCTTAGCCGTCTTGAAAATTCGTGTCAGCAGGTAGCGATACGGCGCGAGGTTTTTATCGGCAAGATACTTCTTTTGTTGAGGCGCACGTATCTTCCCTATCGCCAGGTCAAAAAAAGTAATCCGGTTACCTGCTTTGGTGAAGCGCTCGGAAATCAATCGAATCTGCGACTCGGCGTGGTCGTCTTTGCTGTTGAGTTCCTTACGGTACCAAAAATAGCGCAAAGGCTTGCCAGCGCTCGCTTTGTCGGCAAGCTTTTCGTAGTCTTGCAGCGCCGCTAAGAGTGAGCGTGAGGTTTTTGTGAATGGGGCGGTTCGATATTTCTTTTCGAAGCGTGCATACCGAGCCTCTACATCGCGAATATCTTTTTCAATCTGAGGATCGGAAGGGTTCTTGTAGAGCAAGGTTAGGTCCCACTCAGTTTTGTAAGGTATGTTTGGTGGTGGCGTCATAGCGCCATCATGACAAAAGCTTCGTACTTTTTCCAGACCTCTGAAAGCTCTTCCGAAAGAGGGTGATCCGGCCCCAGTCGGTCAACAATCAGCTCGGCAATCGAGCCATATACTTTTAGCCGATCTTCCTTTGTGCCAGTAAAGTCGCGCTTAAACCCCTCAGTGTTATCCATGTAGTCACGAATAATGGTGGTGAAATTGTGAATTTTATCTGCTGCGGCAACGAGTACTGACTCCATGGGAGCGCGGCTCAGATTTTCGAAGTAACGGCGACGGTCACGGCTCCATACACCCGTTTCCTTGCCTTCGTGCATTTCAGGGATAGTAACGCCGAGGACAATTCCCATGACGCGCTCGCCAAACTCTTCTCGCAAATTTTCCGGTGTGTATGACGTGTCTTCAATGGAATCGTGTAGCAGTGCCGCTACGACCGTGTCTTCATCGTCGGTGTGTTCGCTGACGATTGACGCTACACCCACGAGGTGGACCAGTGCTGGGAGCCGGTCCGGGCCTTTACGAAAGAGGCCTTCATGGAGTTTTGCAGCACGGTATAGTGCCTGCTCGATACGTGGTGACCAATGCATATTCGGAAAAGTATACCACCAGCAAAGCGTGTGTAGGCACATGTCACCGTGTATAAAAATGAAAGCGCCGGAACCTACGGTTCCGGCGCAAAAAGCCCCTCTTGATCAGGAGAGCTGGCAGACACTGAGGAAGGTCCCTACAGCATCACCAAAGGCGCTCGCCTGTCAGCTGTAGGCAGGCCAACCCCATACAGCTGTGATGAATGATACCTTCCTAAACACTGTTTGTCAAGTGTCTCTATGCGAGGTGCTTCGTTGGAAGAAGCCCCTTCTCCTTGAGCTCTAGGTGGCGTTTTTTGAGCTTTTGCCCTGCGTACTCTCGATACGTGCAGTAATCACATTGTTCTCCAGCATTCGGTATAAGCTCGCTCTCGACACATGCTTTGATGTTATGCAGGGCTGGCTCAATCCAGTCGGTGTTCCCCGTGTGAGGCACCAACGTTACCTCAAACTCGAGTACCCCATCAAACGCCTCGCGATCCTTACTGGCATTTGCATATACAAAATAGCCTGTCTCTGACACGGTAAATCCGTTTTGTCGCAGGAGCCACTGATATACCGCCATCTGGCGCTTGTAGCCCGCATGCCATGCTTGGTCGAGCGCTTCAATCTTCTCATCCTTGCTCGTTGATTTGTAATCAACCACGATTAACTCGCCTTTCGGGTTGACCCATACATCATCCACCGCGCCAGAAATGGTAAAGCCGGTCGCCTTATGCTTATGCTCTATGCCTTTAAAATTTTCACGCCAGGTATCTATGTCTGCATGCTGAAATGGGACCGCATCTACTCCATACTGTTCCATGATAGGGTGCGCCGATTTTGCAGCACGATGAATGTCGAACTCTTTTTTGAGAAGTGCGTCAACGGCACTGTTTAAATTGAACGGAAAACCAGGAGGTCGTGCAGTTCCCAATACGTTGTCAACGTAAAAACAACGGGGGCATTCAATAAATAAATCTATTTTTGAGCGCGAGAGGCGCCAGTTAGGTCCTCCGTAATTCCATTTTGCGTTTCGGTCAGGTTTGTAGAATCCACTCATGGTGTGAGTGTAGCATTAGTGTCGGTATTTTGTGCGCTGTACCTACTCAATACCCTGGTCCCGCTGGTGGCTATGGGGGCCTCGGGCCGCCATCTCGTGAGTGTCAAAAAAGTGTTTCAGAAATTCCTCTACACGCCAAACAACCGTAAAGACAAAAAGGGTCAGGAACGTTGCGAAGCATGCCAGTGAGTACAGTTCGAATCCCGCAGCAATACCCACGCCTGCAGCTACCCACAAGCCTGCAGCCGTGGTGAGGCCGTTGAGGGTGTTGTCCCGCACAAATATGAGCCCTGCGCCAAGGAATCCAATGCCCTGCACCACTGCGGCGGCGATACGCATGGGATCAAAGTTCAGTATGCCGAGGTAGGCATCGCTCACCTCTTTGCCGGTGATGATAAAAAGACATGCACCCATCGCAACCAGTGCAAACGTGCGTGTTCCAGCGCGTTTACCTGCTGCCACACGCTCTGTTCCTATGAGCATGCCCAACACGGTTGCCAAGAGGAGTTGCCCAAACACAAGAAGTGATGGTGTCATGATGTCTACAGTGTCTCAAACCTTTGCATCACTGGGACGCCATTTCCATCAACAATGGGGATATCGCCACGAAGATCGAATTCTTTGTTGCCGTTATCGCGATAGAGCACGAGCATGTACGGAGTTCGTG
>JAGOVW010000048.1 GCA_018060545.1 Minisyncoccota bacterium | reverse complement strand
GAATAGTTGTGTGTTGACGCGTGATATCGCATCCAGCCTTCGGCGCAACGCCGTACTGCCTCATCGTTTGTGGGGTCCACGGGCATGCCCAAAGCGTTTCTGCCCTCTGCTCCGGTTGTCCACGTAGACGGATCGTTCAGTGAAGTAAAGGTGAGCGCCAGTAACTCGGCTGTGTGAGTGGTTGCTGATGGTGCGTTCATTCAAGTACTCCATGTCTGTGTCACTTTTCATACCCAGCCTGGCCACATCCTAGCAGTAGTATGTGCTGTGGTATAGTGCTGCCATGGAATTATCACAAACACTGGCTGCACGTGGGTTTGTGCACCAATTTTCAGCAGATAAGCTCAGCGACATTACTGATGGTGAGAAACGGACTGTCTACCTGGGCGTTGACCCAACAGCCGACTCAATCCATGTCGGCAATTTGGCGGGCTACATGCTGTTGCGCCACTTTGTAGACGCTGGGCATAAAGTGATAGTGCTCATTGGTGGTGGTACAGGAATGATCGGTGACCCAAAGCCCGATGTTGAGCGCCCGCTCACGCCGCCCGAGGAAGTGGCAGAACGTGTCAAGAAACTTAAAATCCAGGCACAACGACTTCTCGGTGACATACCTGTTGAGTTTGTGAATAATCATGACTGGCTCGGCTCACTGAACTTGATTGATTTCTTGCGCGATACAGGAAAGCACTTCACCGTCAACAATCTCATGAAGAAAGATGCCATTGCAGAGCGTCTCAAGAGCGAGGAGGGAATCTCGTATACGGAGTTCGCGTACCCACTCCTGCAGGCATACGACTTCTGGTACTTGCACAAAAATTTCGGATGCAATGTGCAGATTGGAGGATCAGACCAATGGGGAAATATTACTGCTGGTGTCGAACTCATCCGTAGGAAGGAAGGTTCAACTGCCTTTGCCCTCACGCTCCCTCTTATTGTTGATAAATCTACGGGCAAGAAATTTGGAAAGAGCGAAGGAAATGCGGTGTGGCTTGATCCACTGAAGACAACGGCGTTTCAGTTTCTGCAGTTTTGGCTCAATGCCAGCGACGAAAGTGTGGGCGACTATCTTAAACTGTTTACCCTTGAGAGCCTGGAGCATATCGAGAAGATACTTCAAGAACATAAAGAAGCGCCGCAGAAACGAGTTGCACAGCGCGCCCTTGCCCACGCAGTCACCGAGCTAGTTCATGGTAAACCTGCAGCGGATGCAGCACTCAGAACATCTGAAATTCTTTTTGGCGACAATGATTTTACTGCCATAACACCAGTTGAACGCGACATGGTACTTGGGTGCGCACCTAAGTACACTGTTGAATTGGGTACGTCTCTTGTAGATGCGCTCGAAGGATCAGCTTTAGCTTCGTCTAAGCGTGAGGCGCGCCAGTTTCTGGAAGATGGTGCCATTACCATGAATGGAGCAAAGATGACCGACGTAAAACATGTCCTGGAGGATACCGATTTTGTAGGTACGATGTCGCTTCTTAAGCGAGGCAAGCGAAATGCAGTGCTGTTGGTGCGTGCATAAGAAATTAGTTTGCGCGAATGTCAATCGTGCGCTTACACAGCGGGTGCTATACTTGCACCATGGAAACTGAAAAAAACAATCTTTGGTACATTATTGGCGCATTGGTACTTTTGGTATTGGTTATTGGCGGTGTGTGGTGGTATGCAAAAGATAAAGAAAATACTATGACTGATGGAGAAGTGTTGGGTGTAACAGGTGAAGGATTGCAGATTACCGATGTGGTGGTGGGTACTGGTCCTGAGGCTCGTTCGGGGCAAACGGTAGCAGTGCACTATACCGGGACATTACCGGATGGGACTATATTCGACTCTTCAAAAGATCGAGGGCAGCCGTTTTCATTCACTCTCGGAACCGGCCAGGTTATTAAAGGGTGGGATCAGGGAATTGTTGGTATGAAAGTAGGCGGAACACGTACACTCATCATTCCACCTGCGTTAGGATACGGCGACCGTGGTACGGGCCCCATACCACCAAATGCGACACTTCATTTCGAGGTGGAACTCTTGGCGATTGTTGATAACAAGGGCTAGTGGATCACCATATAGGAAGACACGCGCCTCACCTAGTGAGGCGCGTGTCGTTATGGAGCACAGCCGTGCAAATTGAATTGCAGTATGCACCTTGCCAGCACTTCATCCATTGCTTCAACCGAGCAACCAACGCGCCGAGCCAGTAACCATCGCATCTCTTCGTACGCCTCAGGATCAATGCCAGCACGACATATGATCTCTTTGTAGTTCGGTTCGCCGGGCGCGCTCGGTGCCGTGTCGGTTTGGTGTTCGCCGAATTTTGTTGCTGCAGGCTGCAGTGGCGTTCCAGTACTTGGGGTACGGTCCATCACGTTCTCCTTGACTGTGCTCGAGCCAGTGTGCCTCCTGGGCACAAAAAGGCAAGCGTTGCCGTTGTTCCTATTGTGCGGCACACTACAGGGCATGGGAGCGTTCAAACTAGAATCAACACATATTCCGGCAGGCGATCAACCGCATGCGATAAAAGAGTTGGTAGCGGGTGTGCGTAATGGCAAGCAACATCAGACGCTATTAGGAGTAACTGGCTCGGGCAAAACCTACACGGCCGCAAATGTTATTGCCCAAATCGGCAAACCAACCCTGGTTATCGCACACAACAAAACACTCGCAGCACAGCTCGCTGCCGAGTATCGAGAGTTTTTCCCCAGCAACGCTGTGCACTACTTTGTGTCCTACTACGACTACTACCAGCCAGAAGCGTACGTGCCAACGTCTGACACATACATTGAAAAGGAAGCGATGGTGAACGAGGATATCGAGCGGTTACGTCACGCGGCAACACAAGCGCTCCTGACACGAAAAGATGTCATTATCGTAGCGTCAGTGTCGTGCATATATGGCTTGGGTAGTCCGGAGGAATACGAAAAAGTTAACGTCAAACTGACAGCAGGGGCACCGGGAACACGAGCGGATGTAATTCGCGCTCTGATTGGCATATATTTCACACGAACTCCAGGTGATGTGACGCCTGGCACTTTTCGCGCACTGGGTAACTACGTCGAGGTAATGCCCGCTAACGAACGTGCCCTATACCGGGTTCAATTTGGACCACATGGGATCTCCGAGATAACAGAGTACGACCCCGTTACGCGCGAGATACGAGGCACACATGCCGATCTCTTTATTTTTCCTGCGCGACACTACGTGACGCCAAAAGACATTCAAGAAGCTGCTGTGGCTGAAATGGTAGAGGAGCTCAAGGCGCAGTTAGCTGTTTTTGAGAAAGAAGGAAAACTCCTGGAGGCTGACCGACTGAAGCGCCGCACCAAGCAAGATATCGCAATGATTCAAGAGTTCGGCTACTGCAACGGCATCGAGAACTACTCGCGCCATTTTGACCGTCGCAAGCCCGGAGAGCCTCCATACACGCTGTTGTCATACTTTCCGCATCTACCGGATGGAACACCAGATTTCCTGACCATTATCGATGAGTCGCACGTAACACTGCCGCAGATTGGCGGCATGCATGCAGGCGACCGCTCACGCAAACTCACGCTTATTGAGCATGGTTTTCGTTTGCCAAGTGCCGTAGACAACCGACCGCTCACATTTCCTGAGTATCAGGAAAGAGTGGGTGCGGTTATTTATACGAGCGCCACACCAGCGGCGTATGAGAAAGAGAAGGGTGGAATACCTATTGAAATGGTTATTCGTCCCACCGGCTTGCTTGATCCAGAGATTGAGGTTCGCCCCGTGGTCGAAAAGGGTAGTTACCCCGGGCAAGTACACGACTTCATCGCCGAAGCTGAGCGCATTACCAAAAGAGGTGCTCGTACGCTGGTGACGGTGCTCACCAAGAAGATGGCCGAGGATTTAGCGGAATTTTTGAAGGGGAAGCACATAAAAGCGCAGTATTTACACAGCGATGTAAAAACAGTTGAACGTATTGAAATACTCACGGCATTTCGACGCGGCGAGTTTGATGTGTTGGTTGGTGTGAACCTTTTGCGTGAAGGGCTCGACCTTCCTGAAGTGGAGTTTGTGGGCATTCTGGATGCAGACAAAGAGGGATTTCTCCGCAGCGAGACATCACTCATTCAGACCATTGGACGCGCTGCCCGAAACGTGAATGGACGGGTTATTTTGTACGCCGATCACATGACCGGCTCTCTTGATCGCGCTATAGGAGAGACGAACCGACGACGTGCACGGCAGCACGCATACAATCAGGAGCACGGTATCACGCCGCAAACCATCAAAAAGCGGATTGCTGATATTATGGGTGATATCCAAAAGGCACGACAGAAAGCCGTTTCAACTATTGTTGATATTGAGTCGCACACGAAGGATCTGGGTACTCTTATTACAGAGAAGCGGGAAGAGATGCATGACGCAGCTGACCGCCTCGACTTTGAAACCGCTGCCCTCCTTCGAGACGAAGTGCGCATCCTTGAGGAGAAACAAGCGCAAGCATTGAAATCCAAGAAGGGTCAGAAAAAGACTGCACGCAAAAAGAAGTAGCGCTATGGAACAGTCGCGCCCTCTAAAGGAGGAAACAACGTTCGGCATTGGCGGCCCCGCGGAGCGATATGTTGTAGCTGTAACTGAAGATGAGGTGCGAGACGCGCTTGCCCAGGCGGCAATGACACGTAAAAAAGTGACGATCCTGGCGGGCGGTAGTAACGTTCTCATTGCGGACGATGGTATCGAAGGCGTCACCCTCCATATGCGAGGGGGCACGTGGAAAGTAAAAGGTACGACGCTCCACGTGCAAGCAGGTGTGTCCCTAACTGCAGTTATTAGAGAAATGGCAGCACAGGGAATTGGTGGATGGGAGGACCTTTCAGGGATACCTGGCACTGTGGGGGGCGCCATACGTGGCAATGCGGGTGCATTTGGAACGGAAATAGCGAAGGTACTCAAAGAGGTGCGCGCCCTGGACGTAGAAACAGGTCACCTACGATCATTCTCAGCTGCCCAGTGTCGCTTCACGTACAGGCACAGCTTTTTTAAGACACACCCCCAGTGGCTGCTGCTTGACGCCGTTTTCACTTTGAACGTTGTAGACTCAAAGTCAGCCGTAGAGCGAATAGACAAGACGCTCATGGAGCGTGAACGACGACATTTGCAGAACGTGCGCGCTGCGGGGTCTTTTTTTATGAATCCGACCGCAGAGAGTAGCGTCATC
>JAGOVW010000047.1 GCA_018060545.1 Minisyncoccota bacterium | reverse complement strand
GCGCTATTTCAAGCTACGCAGCGGTACACCGCTACCTCCGCAACTAGGCCTATCTGTGGTCGCCCCTGGTGTAAAAAGGGGGCCACCAACGTGTGGTGGCCCAAGTCTGGGGATTCCAGAGGAGGGGTACCTCTGTTGATTCACACTACCATATAGGCTGTCCACACGGCAAGATTGCTGCGCAGGTGTATAGTGGGCAAATAACAAGCTAATGGTGTGCGCCCATGAGCAAAAAACATAAATTCATTTTCGTATTAGGCGGGGTCATGTCGGGTGTGGGTAAGGGGATTGCCACTGCTTCTATGGGGCACCTGTTACAAGCACGCGGTTATGCAGTGAACTTGGTGAAGGTAGACCCATATCTCAATGTGGATGCCGGCACCATGAATCCTACAGAGCATGGGGAAGTGTTCGTATTGGATTCTGGATTAGAGACGGATCAGGATATGGGCAACTATGAGCGCTTTCTGAATCGAGACCTTACCCCTGAGGATTACATGACGAGCGGGATGGTGTATCAGACCGTGATTCAGCGCGAGCGGAACCTGGGCTACAAAGGGAAGTTCGTTGAAGCTATTCCGCATGTGCGCGATGAAATTCGTGCACGTTTCGAAAAAGCGGCAAAAGTTGCTGGGTCTGATGTGAGCATCATAGAAATTGGAGGCACCATTGGCGATTTCCAGAATGCTCTCTTTATTGATGCGGCGCGTGTTATGCGCATGCAGCACCCAGAGGACGTTGTATTCGTTTTGGTGTCGTACCTTCCGGTGCCAGGCTCTGTGGGAGAGATGAAAACGCGCCCTACTCAAAACGCGATTCGTCAGTTGAACGGCTACGGTGTGCATCCTGATATTGTTATTGCACGTGCACCCGTTCCTGTGGATGAAAAGAGAAAAGAAAAGATTGCGGAATCATGTGCAGTGAAGCATGTAATCTCTGCACCCGACGTTGAGAGCGTCTACGACGTTCCAGTAAATTTCGAGCGAGACAAACTTTCAGAGATATTGGTAAAGGAATTGAAATTGAGAAAGAAGGCAGGGAAAGGTCTTTCCGCGTGGCAGTCATTTGCCAAGAAAGCCCACAACGGGAAGCGCACGGTAAAAATTGGCATCGTGGGCAAGTACTTTGGTTCAGGAGATTTTGTATTGTCTGACGCATACATCTCGGTCATCGAAGCACTCAAATACTCGGCATATGATCTAAACGTGAAGCCCGAGCTCCACTGGCTCAATGCATCTGATTTCGTAGACGGCAAACGCGTGGGAGAGCTGCATGCCTACGACGGCATTTTGGTGCCAGGAGGGTTTGGGGAAACCGGTATCGAAGGAAAAATTCAGGCGATTCGGTTTGCGCGTGAAAATAAAATCCCATACTTCGGTCTCTGCTACGGTATGCAATTGATGGTGGTGGAGTACGCGCGCCATGTAGCCGGATTAAAGGACGCACACACTGCAGAAATAAATCCGAAGGCCAAAGACCTGGTGATAGACGTGATGCCTGAGCAAAAAGAAAAAATCGCTAAGAAAGATTTCGGCGGCACCATGCGGCTGGGTGCATACCCAGCATACTTGGGGAAGGGCACGATTGCGCGCAAGGCATACGGCAGCGAGTTGATTTCCGAGCGCCATCGTCACCGCTACGAGGTGAATCCCGAATACATTGATACGCTCACGAAGGCAGGGTTGGTCTTTTCTGGCACGTCGCCCGACAAGCGCTTGATGGAAATTGCAGAACTCCCCACAAACGTTCATCCATTCATGGTGGGTACCCAGTTCCACCCAGAATTTCTGGCACGCCCGCTTGCTCCGCACCCACTGTTTACGGCGTTCATTAAAGCAGCCCTCGACTAGGGGAAAGGGGCAGGATTGTGTACACTGCCTTCATGAATATCTGGAAAACGTTCTGGGAATGGTACGACCGTACCTACACACTTAACATTTCGATAGCACTCGGTCTTTTTGCGCTGCAAATTGTGCACTTGGTGTGGCTCTTGGGGGAAGTGATCTGGGGCAAGTTTTTCGGCATGCCGCTGTTTCACTTTACGGGGCTTGCTGAGAGTCTGATCGTGCTCGTGGACTACACCGAAATTCCTGCACTCATTTCTGTATCGCTGATCTACATCAACGACATCCGAAAAGGGGGAGGGTTTAAGGCATGGCTGTACCTGGTGCTTCTCTTGTCGCAGGTGATGCACATTTTCTGGATTACCGACGAGTTTGTGGTGACCGCATTCAACCAGGGTGGCACGATGCTTCCTGCATGGTTGGCGTGGGTAGCCATCCTCATTGATTACCTCGAAGTGCCGGTGATGATTGATACGGTAAAAAAGTTCATGGTAGCGATGCGCGAAAAACGTGTAGCTGATTTCTTGAAAAACGAATTGCGCGAAGAATAATTGGTGCGGACAAACAGTGATGCGGCGAGGCAAGGCCTCGCCGCATCTGCGTTAGTGCGATTTGTGTTTGGCGATCATTCGCCCGACAAACTCGCTAAATGACTCTGTCGGGTCTTTGTCAGACGGCCACATGGTGACCAGAGAACCGTCCACGTCAAAGCGGTAGCAGAGCTCTGCGCAGCCGATGCACCGCTCGGTTGTTTTCGGTTTGTACGCCGTCGCGAAAGTGGCGTCGACGGGGAGGAGTGGTTCGCCACACTCTCGGCACGAAATGGGGTCCTGTATCTGCTCGGCACGCTTGCGTGCCACAAAGTGATCCCATGGTTCGATTTCCGATTCTGCCAACCACGCAAACAGACTGGCTTCTCCGGGAAATGCATAGTGCGCATATGCGCGTTTGCATCCTGAACAGTCGTAAAATCCTTGCGGGGTGGGATTCAGAGTGTAGCGATCGGGTACTTGAAACAGCAGGCTGTTGCAGTGAGGGCATTTCATGCGCGGCTCCTTTCAAAAGCTTTGGCGACTCTAGCAAAGTGCACCCATACAGGCAAACGCAGGTATACGCAGATATACGAAGGGGCGCAAAGCTTTGCTTTGCGCCCCCGTCATTTCTCACCGTGCGAGCGGTACTTCGCTCCAGTCGGTGACGGTTTCGGTGTGTGGATCGATCGTGCGCTTCCACAGACGGCCGTTTCCATCAGAGTGATAATGCACCAGCGTCGCATTATCCATCCGCATGCGTGCCTCCACCAGATTGAACTCCTCGGGAGTGAGACGTTCAATGCATGCTTGGATAGCCAGGTTGGTTTCACCGTGTGCGACGATGCAGCCGCGCTCCTTTGGAAATTGCTGGCCCAGCTCGTGGAGCAGCTGCAAAACGCGCAATCGCACTTCGCGGATGGATTCACCCAATATAGGTCGCCATTCGTGAGGATCGGCCTCTTTGTCTGTCTTCCAGCTGGGCCACAGTCGCGTACGCTCTGCCGACGAAATCTGGTCCATCGGGCCCCAGTCGCGCTCGTTCAGGCGAGCATCTTCTTGCCACAGCTGTGCCACATTCATGTGCTGTGCGGTGGCGATTGCACGCCGGTACTTCGAGCATGCGTGGAATGTGCACGGCACGAGTCCATGTCGTTTCAGGAAGACGCCTTTTCGCTTGGCTTGCACTTCGCCCTCGGGATCGAGCTCCATCACCGATGTGTGCTGGTGCCGGAACTTATCAATCAGGCTATGGTCGCCCAAGGCGGCACGCGCCGACGCGAGGTTGGCCCACGAGCGCCCGTGGCGCCCGACCAAGAGGCTTTCAAACGGAAATACGTTAAGGTGCATCGGGTATTCCTTTCGTTCGTTGGTCCTATGTTCTGTATACGGGAGGCACTATACTGTGTCAATGAAAACAGAAACGATAGTGTTTGGTGGTGGCTGCTTTTGGTGTATCGAAGCGGTATTCAAGATGATTCGCGGGGTGGAAAGTGTTGCCTCGGGCTACGCCGGTGGTACCGACACGAACCCTACATACGAGCGTGTATCTGCAGAGATGACGGGCCACGTGGAAGTGGTACAGGTAACGTACGATCACGCGGCAGTATCCATTCGTGATTTGCTGACGGTGTACTTTGCCTCGCATGACCCCACCACGATGAATCGCCAAGGGGCGGATGTGGGCACACAGTATCGTTCTGCAATTTTCTATACCACGCCCGAGCAGAAAGAAGCAGCGGAGACATACATTGAAGAGCTGCAGGCAGATCACCTGCAGGTGGTAACACAGGTGGCACCACTTGAGCATTTCTATCCTGCCGAGGAGTATCACCAAAACTACTACCAAAACAACAAGAAAGCAGGCTACTGCCAAATCGTGATCGAGCCTAAACTCGAAAAGGTGCAGAAAAGTTTTTCAAAGTTGTTGAAGGATCAAGGGCACGCATAGAAAGAGGGGACAGGTACGCAAAAAGGCCGGCCACGTAGTGGCCGGCCTTTTCGTTTTCCTTACGCCTGAGCAGGCACTTCAGCAGCCGCAACTTCTTCTGCAGGAGTTTCGGTTACAGGAACAGCAGTCTCAGTAGCAGGAACAGTCTCTTCAGCAGGTACTGCTGGGACAATAGTCTCTTCTGGCATGGTGTTATGTGTTGTGTTCTACCACCCCATGATGATAGTCCCCTGATAAAACTTGGGGAACCAAAAATGGAAAACCAAGTTGGCCGAATATAGCACATATCGTATGTATGTCCTACCTATGTGAACTATGTGCCTGCACCGTTTCCATTGAGGGTGCACTATGATACATTCGCCTTCGCAATCAAACAGAGGAGAGCATCGTGGTACAACCCTACAAAGTGCAACCACTCGGCAGGCCGGCATTCTTTCTGATGCCGTCGTTGAAACTGAAGCTGCCGATGCAGCCAGAGAACACAACCGTCGAAGGGTACCTGCACGACGTCTTGGTGAAAGAGTTTGGCGGCTACACTGCAGCAAGCTCCACCATGTACGGTTTTTGGGTGCGCGACGATGGTGGTGTGGCCTATGGCGAACATCGGGCATACCGCGTGGCATTCATAGGGAAGGAACGGATTCCCATCTTGACCGCTGTGCTCTCTGAAGTTGCCCGAAGAATCGAAGAGCGGTGCATCTACCTGGAAACAGGGGAAGAGGCGTGCCTGGTCTACGCGCGAGGCGTCTTCCTGGAAGGTGTCTCTCCCGATTGAGTAGAGGGTGAAATCGTGTATGATAGAGGCGCGCCCTAAGGGGCGCGCCTAGCTATTGGGTAGCAGGTGTTTCTTTCAATTTTGCCGGATCGTCTAATGGTAGGACTCCTG
>JAGOVW010000046.1:4059-5261 GCA_018060545.1 Minisyncoccota bacterium | reverse complement strand
GGTATGCAGGAACATCAGCGCCGAGGGAGATGAGCAGTGCCACCGCAGCTGCAATGATGGCGGAAGCAGCGAGTAGATACCCATGTACCCGACGCTGTGTGGTGGCACTTTTTTGGATGAGCCAGTGCGCATATAGATAGCCGATTAAAAGTGCCGTAGTGAAAAACGACAGCACCGTAATCCAGACTGCCCATGAACCGCCAAAAATGGGCAAGAGGTACTTCCCTACAATAAACTCCAAGAGAAAGTAGAGTGCGGCACTCGAAAAGATGAGGAGCTGTGGCGCCGTTGTGGTGGTGAGAATGTGGCGAACCCAATGTGCATAGCGAGACACGCCCACCAGCGTAGCACGCCTCGCAGCACCCAAAAAAGCTATTAACAGTGGGCCATTTGCCTGTATTGCTTTTATTTAGAATACATGGTATAATGCATTCAGGCCGTAAGGTTAGCCGCTGTCTGCGGCCTCCACATTGGTGGAGGTGGCCACCTCCCCAGGTGGTGTATTGAAGCGGCGATGGAGAACCGGCATGGCCGGAACGAGTAAGTACCTACCCAAAAGCGCTGTCTTCATCGACGGAGCCAATACCCACTCTTGCGCGCGAGCGCTTGGGCTGGATGTTGACTACCGGAAAGTGACGCAGTGGGCCCGAACAAGAAGCCGTCTTCTGCGATCGTACTATTTCACGGTCGTTGAGGAAGGTGAGGGCGGTGTGCAAAGCATTCGCCCGTTGCTCGACTGGTTGGATTACAACGGTTTTACCGTGGTGACCCGGCTAGCACAGGACCGCTATGACACTTCTGGGAACCGTCGACTGAAGGGAACGATCGATGTCCTGCTCTCCGTGCAGGCGATTACGATTGCTCCTACCGTTGAGGAGGTTGTACTCTTCAGCGGCAACGCCGAATTCGCTCCTGTCGTTGAAGTGATTCAGGGCATGGGAAGACGGGTCATCGTGGTGTCGAGCATACACCCAGACGCACAGTTCGCGTCTGATGAGCTTCGCCGGCAAGCCGACGAGTTCATGGACCTCTCCGATCTCCTGAAGATCTTTGGCAAGGAGCGTGGTCGCAGAGACGCAACCTAACTCCATCTGACTCGGTGCCCCGCGACGTTCGCGGGGCACCACTTTTTTATATTGATGTTCGTGTCGGGATGCCGGGAATCCTCTCAGTAAAATAGCTGACGCGATTTTCTTCGAGCC
>JAGOVW010000046.1:0-3959 GCA_018060545.1 Minisyncoccota bacterium | reverse complement strand
GGCCCTCGCGGTGTTTGCCTTGCTTCGCAAACAAACACATCGCTCCGGGCTTCGATTCCCGACGCAATGTGCTTCGGCACATTGCTGCATCCGCACTCACTACGTTCGTGTCGGGATGCCGGGAATCCTCTCAGTAAAATAGCTGACGCGATTTTCTTCGAGCCGGCCCTCGCGGTGTTTGCCTTGCTTCGCAAACAAACACATCGCTCCGGGCTTCGATTCCCGACGCAATGTGCTTCGGCACATTGCTGCATCCGCACTCACTACGTTCGTGTCGGGATGCCGGGAATCGAACCCGGGCTGCAAGACCCCCAGCCTTGCGTACTACCACTATACGACACCCCGTAAACCCCAACAGACTAACATCAGCATGTAAAAACAGGTAGAGGCGGCCACGTTGTGGCCGCCTCGTATTCTTATGTCTCACTCTCTTTCTCAAGAAACCTTCTCCCCCAGATTACCTCAGGATGGATACAAAATTCCGTTAGCCGCAGACCAACATTGTTTCCGTCGCGACCAAACACTCGCCCTACTTCCCCACGAATGTTCTCGAGCCGCCCCACGAGCTCTTTTTCAGCACGCTCAAAGGCAGCCGCATCGGCAGCACTTATCATCGTCTTTTTATCCACGAGCAAGAACGGCTGCTTATATTGCCGCGCTCCGCGCAGGTCACTGAGGGTGGCCTGCACATACGCAGCATCACGACGCAAGCTGGCCAAGCGCGCGCGATCCAGTGCAACAGTAGCCTCGTATGCTTCCTTGATGTGCGGAGGTAGCAGTATGCGCAAGCCGAGCATGAGTGTTGCACGCAGTACCGCATCAATACTTAGATACCCCGTAGCAAATCTGCGCTGCTCAACATAGGTGAGCACCTCTTCATTTCCTGCATGAATTCGTACGTTCGGCTCACAGTACTTGTGCAGGTGATACACAGGAGTCCGATCTAGGGTATTGGATGGCACAAACGTCATCCAGGCCAATCCATGACTCTCTTCAGCGAACATATGTTCGGCAATTTTGTGCACCGACCGATCGAGTAGAAGCGCGGAAGTGACTGGGATACCGAGCCACGCCCGATGGGATACACTACGGCGCACAAGTGAGTCCCCCATAAGTACCCCGACGACACCCATGCGCATTACTTGATACTCATTGCCATCTCCGGTGAAAGTGTGCTTCGTGCAGATACTCTTGTCGAACGAAAGCAGCACGAGCTGTCCCACTTTCCCTTTCAGCGACGCATCAATCGCTTCATACCGTGCCTGCATGGTGGCATCAATGTGGCCATGCCGATACAGGAGTGCGTCTTTGATGACGCTCCCGGTAGTCTCACCGCTGTCGATGGCCCGCCGAATGGCAGCATGCGCCTCGGTAATAGATTGGGCCAAAACCACCTTGTGTGATTGTGCGCTCTTGCGTGCAGTCTCTGCGTCTCGTATCAACTGTTCAAGCATCGTCTTTCTCCTGTGTAAACGTCCAACGGCGACTGCCGTCTCCATGGGCACCCTACCGCATTCCAGTGGCTACTTCAACGCCCTGCCAAATCGACGCTTTGCCTCTTCTGCTTCTGCACGATGATCGAGCATGGGGGCAGGATACTTGGCGGCCTCGAAGAGGCCGCCTGCCCTATCATTCCAGGCGTGAATATCCTCTACCGGTACCGTTTCCAGCTCTGGTACCCAACGCTTGATATAGCGCGCTTCTGGATCAAACTTTTTCTGCTGTAGCCATGGATTAAAAATGCGAAAGTACGGCGCAGCATCTGCCCCGGTGCCTGCCACCCACTGCCACGAGCCATTGTTCACTGCGGGATCGTAGTCAATCAGTTTTGTTGCAAAGTAACGCTCACCTTCTCGCCAATCAATGTGCAGATCTTTCACCAAAAAGCTCGCCGTGATCATGCGCGCGCGATTGTGCATCCATCCTGTTTCGTTTAATTGCCGCATTCCCGCGTCCACTATCGGGAACCCTGTCTCCCCTTTTTTCCAGCGCTCAAATCTTTCTCCCGGTTCGTCCCAGCTCACCCGATCATAGAGTGGTTTAAATGCATGACCAAGTACAGCAGGATGAAAGAACATCAGATGGGTAAAAAAGTCACGCCAGTACAGCTGACGCGTGAGCGGTTCATGCGCGTGAGGCAACGCAGCCTGAAGCGCCCAATACACTTCACGCACCGATACGCAGCCGTGTTTCAGATACGGAGAAAGAAGCGTAGTGCCATCTTCCGCCACCATATCGCGCTCGTCTGCATAGTGCGTATACCGATCAAGCTGTTCCATTTTCTTTTTGGCGGCAGTTCTGCCACCTGAGGCGGCGAGTTTTCTGTTACGCAATAATGGCGCGAGTGCTTCAATGCCCGCATCACGACCCTGCGCAAGTGCAATCGTGGTGCCGTGATTTGTTTCAGGATGTGGTACTGGTCCCGTTCGTGCTGCACGATAAAACGGAGTAAACACACTGTATGGTTCAACTTTTTGCGTGAGCACCTTCCCGGGCGCAACCAACACAGCGTCGTCATACGAATGAACAGCGATGCCCCGCGCGGCACATTGCTCACTAACAGCCGTGTCCCGCGCTTGTGCAAAAGGCGTGTAGTCGCGGTTGAAATACACCGATTCGCAAGCAGTCTCGGCCGCGACACGTGGAATGACCTCTTCTGCAGTTCCGCACCACACATGCAATCGGGACCCTTTCTTGACGAGCGCAGCATCTACATCAACAAGACTTTCTGCCATGAATTGCAGCAGATGCTCGCCCGCGTATGGATTCACGCTGCTTACCTGCCGATCATCAAGCACAAATGCGCATACCACTTCATCTGCATCAGCGCACGCCGCATTGAGCGCCGTGTTGTCTTCTAATCTGATGTCGCGCCGAAACACAAAGAGCGCGCGCTTATACCGCGCCATACTCACTACTTTTCAAACGTGCTTGCAACCGCCTTTGATACGTTTTGGAAAAATGAACCGAGTGCTGCTACGGCAAGGACGTACACCACAAAAGTACCAATTGGATGTGCCAGATACGCCACAAAGACAAAGAGCCCTGCCCACAACCCAGTGCACCACATGCACTCTATCAATTCAGACATGAGTCGCTTGAAGCCGCTGTCACACTTTACGTATACACCTTCCACTTCGTGCAAGAAGAACTCGCGGACAAATGAAAAGATCTTATCGTAGGTAACGAGGCGAATGAGACGGAAAGTAGCCAATCCCATAATGAGCACATCAAAGAAATCGAGGTAGTACAGCACATCAACGAAGCGGCCACCGTGGGTAAGGAGGCCAAAGCCGAGTATGGCAAGGGTTACAAATGCGAGGGTCGCCACGGCATTCCAGAGAGCCTGATCTTTAGGAACGTGTCCTTTTTCATGCATGCTGTGAGCATAACACAAAGCGCCCGCTGATGCGGGCGCTTTGTGTTGAAAAAAGATGCCTACATTGCTGCAGGTTTGCTGCCAAGCACTTTGCTGCCAGCGCCGTGAATCACCACCATCAAGAGACCACCAATGATTGAGAGGTTCTTGAGTGCCTGAGTCATCTGGTTCTGATCCGCCCAGTTCATGTGCGCCATGAGTATTGCCGCAAGAGTAAACGCGATAAGTGCCCATGCAGCCTCGCGTGCCTTCCACCCCACAAGGAGAGCCAACCCGCCTCCCAGTTTAAAGAGCACCGCAAGACCAGCCATTACCACTCCTGGAACTGGCGTAAGTGAACCCATGAAGCCTGCAGTTCCTGAGAAATTCATGGCCATTCCTGCGCCACCCACGATAAAGAGAAGTGCGAGAGCTGTCCGAGCTACTAATGGGCCCCACTCACTAAGAAAAGTATTCATTGTTTTGTCGCGCACGCGACTGTTATATATAACGCCTAAACGATACCCCCCGCAGACGCGGGGGGCAAGGTGGGTTGTACACAGGATTAGGACATGAAGATAGGCTTACATGACGCGTCGAG
>JAGOVW010000045.1 GCA_018060545.1 Minisyncoccota bacterium | reverse complement strand
CACAGAATGGTTCGCACACGCATAACTATGGATTCCTTGTTCGAGCGCATGAGACAGCATCGTACGCGAGAGCGCCTCCTCGGGGCATTCTCTCTCGCTGCGCTTACCGCGATGCTCCTCTTCTTCGGAGGATACATCTATGGCGCGATGACCACTGTCGAGCTTGATCCACCACTTTCTGCAGGTACAGACCTCTTGCTTGCGTGGTGGCCTTCGGTCTTGTTGGTCTTTGCCGTTGTATTTATCAAAGGTGGGGCGCACGTCTCGTAACTGTATGGCCGGACTCAAAAACATAAAAATTAAGATCCAGTCTGTTAAGAAAACAGGCAAGGTGACGCGTGCCATGGAGGCTGTCTCTGCGGTGAAGATGCGCAAGAGTCAGCAGCGTGCACTTTCGGCACGCCCATACGCACTTTCAGCACTCACGGTGCTTGCGAAAGTTGCGGGTACCAATGAATTGCAGCACTACCCACTGGGTATGGATCGCCTGGGTAAGTGCGCCGTGGTGATTGTGACGAGCGACAAAGGATTGGCAGGCGCTTTGAACAGTTCGATACTCAAGATTGCAGAGCGCACACTCGCTGCAAAGAAACTCAACAAGGACAATACGGTACTCATTTGTATTGGTAAGCGTGGTGCAGAGTACTTCAGTAATCGTGGGTACGATGTGCGCGTGCGTGAGGAAAACATGAGCGATGCGGTAACAGCAGAAGAGCTGCAAGCAGTAACACAGCACCTATTGGCATGGCACGAGAGTGGCGAGATCGGCGGCGCATTTGTGATATACACCAACTTCCTTTCGACCTTTGAGCAAAAAGCGGTGGTGCGACAGGTGATACCGCTCACGAAAACTCTGGTACAAGAAATGGTAGAGGGTATCCCGGCAACTAAGGGAAAGTTCGCTGGATTCACACGCCCAGAAGCGTTGCATGGCTCGGTGGCATACACGATCGAACCATCACCAGACTCTGTTCTTTCAGCAATCATTCCACGCCTCCTCAATGTGGTGACCTACCATGCACTGATGGAGGCCAAAGCGTCTGAACACAGTGCTCGTATGGTGGCGATGAAGAACGCGACGGACAAATCAAAGGAAGTGGCGAAGGACCTTACCTTGAAGTACAATAAGGCGCGTCAGGCTGCCATTACCCGGGAGGTATCAGAAATTACTAGTGGAATTGAGGCAATGAGATAGGCTTTATTTTCTATATTTAAGATATACATATGAACATGGAACGACCGCAGCAACCTAGAACGACTAGCGAACATGGTGCAGGGACCGAGCATAATCAGCCGCTCAGCGCTGCCGAGAAAGCTCTGGTTTTGGAATTGTGTGGCGGAGATCAGCTCGCTGCAGAGGTGATTGAGAAGGATGTTATGGCCTCGATGCATGCAGATTCCTCTGTGGGCGATCAGGCTATCACTGATCCTGTGGCTCGCGAACGTTTTATTCGACTCTACATGGATGCGCGCAAGAATTTATAATATCGCTTTGTCTTGAATATACCTACTGATATGAAAGGAACCATCACACAAATCATCGGGCCAGTCGTCGACGTTCACTTCCCAGGGGAAGAGGGAAAGCGCTCTGCTGTTCCTGCTATCAAAAATGCACTCCATGTGCAGCATGATGGCCGCCTTATCGTGCTTGAGGTTGCGCAGCATGTTGGCCTTGATCGTGTGCGCTGCATTGCGATGAACGACACTGCCGGATTGCCGCGTGGCCTTTCCGTTACAGACACGGGTGCGGCGATTTCAGTTCCCGTAGGAAAAGTGGCACTGGGCCGCATGTTCAATGTGTATGGAGAGGCGATTGATGGTCAACCAAACGTTGCCGCTGATGCACAGCGTTTGCCGATTCATCGCAATCCGCCAGAGTTCACTCGTCAGCAAACTAAGGCACAAGTATTTGAAACCGGTATCAAGGCGGTGGATTTGATGACACCGTTTATTAAGGGTGGAAAGGTGGGTCTTTTTGGTGGTGCTGGCGTAGGGAAGACGGTGTTGATTCAAGAGCTCATTCACAACGTTGCATCTCACCACGGTGGGTACTCAGTATTTGCGGGTGTTGGAGAGCGCGTACGTGAAGGTAACGACCTCTACCATGAAATGAAAGACTCAGGCGTGCTCGACAAGACTGCGCTTGTGTTCGGACAGATGAACGAAGTGCCTGGAGCTCGTGCGCGCGTAGCGCTCTCTGGGCTCACGATGGCTGAAGCATTCCGCGATGAAGGCGGTAAAGACGTGCTCTTCTTTATGGACAACGTGTTCCGCTTCGTGCAGGCAGGATCTGAAGTGTCATCACTCCTTGGCCGTGTGCCGTCTGCAGTGGGCTATCAGCCGACGCTTGCCGGTGAAATGGGTCTCTTGCAAGAGCGCATTACTTCTACCACGGAAGGTTCTATTACGTCGGTACAGGCAGTGTATGTACCAGCAGACGACCTCACCGACCCAGCGCCTGCAACAACCTTCTCTCACCTCGATTCAACAGTAGTGCTTTCACGCCAACTTGCTTCTTTGGGTATCTATCCTGCTATTGATCCGCTTGAGTCTGGTTCGACGGCACTCGACCCGGACATTGTGGGTGAGGAGCACTACCGCGTCGCGAATGAAACTAAGCGCGTATTGCAGCGCTACAAGGATTTGCAAGACATCATCGCTATTTTGGGTATCGAAGAACTTTCAGAAGAAGATAAACAGCTGGTGTACCGAGCACGAAAGATTCAGCGCTTCCTCTCTCAGCCATTCCACGTAGCCGAAGTATTTACAGGAAATCCAGGGTCCTACTGCAAGCTTGAAGACACCGTCCGTGGCTTTGGAGAGATTCTTGACGGCAAGCACGATCACCTCGACGAGCAGGCGTTCTACATGAAGGGCACGATAGACGAAGTGGTGCAGGGTGCACAGAAGTAACGCTATGGCGCACGTGTTCCATCTCACTATCGCATCACCCTCGGAAGTCTTTTTCGATGGTGACGCAACCGAAGTATCACTTCCTGGGAATGAGGGTGCCTTTCAGGTACTCGCACAACACGAACCACTTATTACGACCCTACGTAAGGGAATGATTTCTTACAAAACAGAGAGTAGTGGCGATACGGTTGCGATTGAAGGAGGTGTTGTGGAAGTGGCAGAGAATCACTGTACCGTACTGCTATAGTTGGTGCATGTATATGCGCGTCGCAGCTCTCGCTGTGGTACTTGCTTTTGCGTTGCCGCACCTCAGTGATGCTGCAGTACCACCGGATACCGCAGCGCCGACGGAAGTAAAGAATGGCTGCGCGCCTGCAGCGCCTACCGGTGTAGTGCCCCCAAGTGGCACCGTGGCTCCGCCTCGGGAAATTAAAGGAAAGAACGTGGGGGAAATCATCAAACAGCTCGACCCTTCCACACACGACACCGTTACCATTGGTGGTGATGGGCGCGTGAGTGTTACGTCGCGCTGCGGTGTGCCGGGGCAGCAGGGCTCCGTCACCATGTGCCTGATGAGTGGTATCTGCGTGAAAGTTGCCAAAGATAAGGCGGTGACGGAGAAGATTGCGGAGTTACAAAAGGATCCGCGATTCCAAGATATTCTCAATAGTGGCACGCCCGAAA
The DNA here is from genome assembly GCA_018060545.1 of Minisyncoccota bacterium. Taxonomy (GTDB): domain Bacteria; phylum Patescibacteriota; class Minisyncoccia; order Phycocordibacterales; family UBA2100; genus JAGOVW01. The sequence goes on along the minus strand of JAGOVW010000045.1, from coordinate 1,801 downwards.
AAGCAGCGCAGGAGTTGGTCACAAAATTGTTCGAAGTGAAGCCAGGATTACAGCAAGAACTTTCACGATCCGTGAGTGGCATTCTGGGACGTGCCTTTGGTGAATCGGGGATGATTGCGGGTATGGTGAAAGACGAAGTACAGAAGCCCGCTGATGACATTATTCGCGCATTGGCCCAGGGAGATTTTGATGCCGTTGCCAAATCTTCCCAAGAGCTCGCCGCCAAGCTCAAGAGCTCAGGTATATTGGAAGAACTGACGAATCCGAAACAGTGGAGTAGCCTGTTGGAAAAGATTAGTGGTGGCCAGCTTACGCCGCAGGCGCGTGAAGCGTTTAAGGCATTGGCGAGCGTTGCGTGCGATTTGACTGGTAATGACTGCGCCCAGGTGACGGCGCTTGGCGGTTCACCGCGGACAGGCCTCGAGCCCGTACGAGCTGGGCTTGATCGAAAAATTGACCCGGTCGAGTTTGCGCACCGTGCGGCCTATAAGGTCTCTCAGTCACCGCTCAACGGTGTAGCACCTGCTGCACTGCGCCCATTTGGTATTACCACCGGTTCGCCTGAAGAGTGGGCTCGATTCTTTACGATGATTACCAAGCAGGAGTCGGGGCTGCGTGTTGCAGCAGTGGCATCTGATGGGTCATTGATACGCTTTGCCTCAACGCTTGCAGGCGAGAACTCGTTTGGGCCTGGCCAGTTTAATATTGGAGAGTACGGGCTTAAAACCTGGGCCGACGTAAATGACCCAGATCGCGTTATTGATGCATACATCCAAGTAGCACAGCGCGGCAATCTTTTTAAATACTTCGGCTCATTGCAAAGGCCGAATGAAACGCTGCAGCATAGCTCGTGGTACCAAAATAGCGTGGCCCCGTATGTTGATGGTGGCGTTCCGTATGCACGTCCCACAACGGTTGCAGCAACGACGTTTGAACAAGAAATAGCACGAGTTGCATCGGCACCATCCACGCTCGGTGGTTTGGGGCAGGCATTTACGAATATGCTTGGTGGCAGTGGAACCAATGGCATTACCGGCATGCTCGGCTCGCTTTTTAACGGCAATAGTTCACTGAGTGGTTTGATGGGCATGCTGCCAAAACTGCTGGGTGGCTTCATGGGTGGATCATCATCCTCAGGAAGCGGTGGTTCAGCTGGATCAAGTGCATCGCCTGGTTCCTCGCCTGCGGTCGGCAGCACGCCGCAAGGTGGTGCACCGGTCGTGCCCGTGGTGCAGCCGATCACGCAGCCTGCTATTCGCCTGGTGGCGAGCCCGCGCTCCGTGCAGAAAGGCGATACCTATTCCATCATCTGGGCAGCTACGGGTGTGGATGAGGCGAGAGCGTGCAGACTTTTTGAGGAAGGGGAAGTGCGCCAGCAGATTGCCGTAGGGAACAGTGATTCGGTGGTACGACAAGTTCCAGCGGTTACCTCGCTGCGCGACATTGTGCTCACGCTCGAGTGTACGCCAAAAGATACTCGTGCAGACAGTGTGCGAGCAAAGGCAACAGTACGTATTACAATAGCATCATGATTTTCATACGAGTCGTTGAACAGTTTTCCTGCGAGCGCTGCGCAACATTGGTGCAGGGGAATGGCTACACGAATCACTGCCCTGCATGCCTGTGGAGTAAACATGTAGACACGAATCCGGGTGATCGTGCAGCACTGTGTGGTGGCATGATGCAGCCCGAGCTCCTAGAACGCAGCGGTGATGTATGGATACTCACACACAAGTGTGAGACCTGTGGTCATCGCAAACGAAATCGGCTGTCACCGCATGATGATTTTGATGCAGCACTT
>JAGOVW010000044.1 GCA_018060545.1 Minisyncoccota bacterium | reverse complement strand
GGAGTGAGTTTCGCGGGACGGCGCGTTTCTTCTGTAAGAAAGACTGTGGTTGTAGAACCAGTGCGCGTTTCGATAACAAGCTGGTCACCTACGGAAACAATGGTACCCACATGAACGTCGGGGCGCTCGCGCAGCGCACCTTCATAAAAACGCGCACCAAATGAGGGAAGTTTTCCTTCACGACCAAGGCGAAACATCCGCTCGTGCATCGTGGTGTGTGCAATCGCACTGGCACCCAGGGTGGTTACTGCAAGCACTGCCAAGACGGAGTAAATCAAAGGGCGCTTGTAGACCAGTGCAAACCGCAAGCTCATTACTTCGATAGTCACGATGAGCATGACGATCGCCAGACCTATGAGCCATGGAAGCGAAAAGAGGAGTGGCATGAGGCCTCGTACACCAAACGCTGATGTCGCCAGGAGGCCATTTCCGCGCAGCATGAAAATCGCAAAACTCAGCAAGAACAAGGCAACCGAGAATGCGAGAAGGATGCTTACCAGCCACAGTGTGCTGCGAGCGAAAAAGTAGAGGCGCGAGTGCATACGCACCTGGTCGGTGTGAATGGCACCCATGACGTGTTGTTTCAGTTTATTCATACAGGTGACGGTATTAATTTTTTAAGTGCAGCACGTGCGCGAGCAAGACGAACACCTACCGTGGCTTTCGGTATCTGTAAAATCGAGGCGATATCTTCATAGCTTTTTTCTTCGTAGTAAAAGAGCACAAGCACTTCGCGGTATTTCACATCCAATTGAGCGAGGAGCGGCTCGATATCAGGTATTGCCGGTAGGTCAGGTTGTGGTTCTTCAGGTATGCCAGCAGGGAAGAGAGTGTCGAGGTCTACGAATCGCACTTTCTCGCGGCCGCGGGTGCGTATCAAGTTTACGTACACATTATGAGCAACGCGGTAGAGCCACGGCGAAAACCTCTCCGAACTCCTATAGCTCTGGATCCTCTCGTAGGCGCGCAGGAAGACATCCTGGACTGCGTCTTCGCGGTCTTCATAGTGTGAAAGGAAGCGCTGTGCGTACCGTGTCATTTTTGCTTCATAGCGGTCCACGAGAATGCCGAAGGCTTCTGTGTCGCCGTGCTGTACACGTGCTGCGACTACCTCGTCTGTTTCAGGTTCCATACGTTGGTTGATACTACGACTAGTACACCAGAGGTCAAGAAATATTTCGTGTGCAGTGCTAGTCCTGAAATAAAAGAGCCACTGCGGTGTATAATTAGCAACACTCAGTATGCTCACCATAGCCCAGTACGCCAAGCGCGTCCCACCATTTGTACGAAAAGCGTACTCCTTTTTAGTGCTCCACCGGTGGTACACTCTTGCCACAGTCGCGCTCATGTTGGGCGGTGCCTACGGGGTATATGTGTATTGGGGCGACAGCGCTCCTGAAACACGGTACGTCCCTTTTGTGGTCCGAACCACTGACATTGAGACAGCGGTGTCAGGATCGGGACAACTTTCAGCTTCGAACCAGATTGACCTTAAAACAAAAGTGAGCGGCGACGTGGTGTTTGTGGGTGCGGATGCGGGTGACACGGTGCGCGCAGGAGCCATCATTGTGCAGCTCGATACACGCAGTCCACAAAAGGCAGTGCGCGATGCAGAAGCAAATCTGCAAAGTGCCAAACTGTCGCTGCAGAAATTGGAGCAACCACCAACTGATTTAGAAATGCTTCAGGCTGAAAATGCCGTAGCACAGGCGCGGCAAGGAAAGACCGATGCAACTGAAGATCTTGCTAGTTCATACGAGAGTGGTTTTTCGTCAACCGCAGAAGCATTTCTAGACCTACCAAGCGTCATGGCAGGACTCAACACCATCATCTACGGGCACGCCGTTAATACGTCGCAAGACAATATTAATGCGTACCGGGAATTGGTGCGGGACAAAGATCCAGGCATTATTGAGTTATCTGAAACCGTCATTGCTTCGTATCAAAACGCACGCGACTCGTATGATGCCGTATTTGATACCTATAGCAGTGTGAGCCGTACCTCAGCAACCAGTGAGGTTGAGAGCCTTATCAAAGAAAGTTACAACGCTGCGCATGATGTTGCGGAAGCGGTGAAGCGCACAGCAGATTTCCTCAACCACGTGAATGACATAGCGACCACCTACGACAAAACAATTCCAAGTGCGTACAATACTCACCAAACGAGTCTCGCCTCATACACCAGTACGATGAGTGGGCACGTGACCAGTCTTCTAGCGGCAAAGAATGCGATTGAAAGTGCGCGTGTTGCGATTACCACGAGCGAGCGGACTCTTTCGGAGAGGCAAGCATCACTCGCCGATTTGAAGTCAGGCAGTGACACACTTGATCTCGAGTCGCAGCGCATCGCCGTTCGTCAGCGCGAGAACGCACTGCGTGATGCGAAAGAGGCACTGGCCGATTACTACGTTCGTGCGCCTTTTGATGGTGTTATGGCAACGCGCGATGTGCAAAAAGGGGAAAGCGTTTCGGGAGTGGTAGGCACATTTATTTCGAAGAGTGCCATTGCAGAAGTGACTCTTAACGAGGTTGACGTGGCACAGGTAGAGGTGGGGCAAGCGGCCGCACTGGCCTTTGATGCGCTTGAGGGTGTCGAGTTGGTGGGTGAAGTGCTCTCGATTGATCCGGTGGGGACGGTCACGCAGGGAGTCGTTTCATACGGAGTAAAAATAGGATTCAAAGCAGGTGATGCACGCATCAAGCCGGGCATGAGCGTAAGCGCGACCATCGTCACCGCATCAAAGAGTGCGGTATTGGCGGTACCTCTTGCTGCAGTAAAGACCGACCGCACTGGCTCGTACGTAGAAGTACTTGATGGAGTGGATGTTCCGGCGTTTGCAGGGCGCAATCGCGCATCAACATCACCAGACATTGCTGCAGAGAAAGCAGATGATACTGCGGCAACTCGCAGCACCATCTTTACCGAAGGGATTACGTCAGAAACAGCGCCAAGAAAAGTTTCTGTCGAGACAGGGCTCGCCAACGACACCATGGTCGAAATCGTGTCTGGACTTTCGGGTGGGGAAGTTATTGTTTCGAGAACTATTACCGAAACGGCCGGTGCTGCAAAAGCGCAGACATCACTTTTTCCAACACCAGGAGGGAATAGGCAAGGAACATCAGGGCAGCGCACGGGCGGTGCGGTGCCACGCTAAGCGTGTGATTGAACTCTCGAACATAACAAAGACCTACCACGTCGGTGATGTTGAAACCGAAGTGCTGAAGGGTATCTCTTTTACCATAGAGAAAGGAGAGTTTGTGGCGATTATGGGGCCGTCAGGTTCGGGCAAATCAACACTCATGCACATCATCGGGGCCCTCGACACCCCTACGTCTGGCACCTATACGCTCGATGGGAAAGACATAAGCGCCATGTCTGATGATGAATTGGCAACCATACGCGCAAAAACCATCGGTTTCGTATTTCAGGCATTCAACTTGTTGCCTCGTGCAACGGTGCTGAGGAACGTCATGCTTCCCTTGGTGTACGCCGATTTGGAAGATGCAGAGCGCACCGAACGTGCCGAAAAGGCGCTGCGTGCGGTGGCGATGCCAGAAGATCGTTGGCAGCACCACAGCAATGAGATCTCTGGAGGGCAGAAGCAGCGTGTAGCGATTGCGCGCGCACTCGTGAACGATCCTAAACTCATTTTGGCAGACGAGCCAACGGGAAACCTGGACACGAAAACAGGCGAGATTGTATTGGCGACATTTCGAGAACTGAATGAAGAATCCGGCCACACCATCATCCTCATTACGCACGAGCGCGATGTGGCTGAGCATGCAGACCGCATCATTCATATCCGCGATGGGAATATCGAGAAAGACGACGTGATACGCAAGCGCTCACGTAAACACTAGTATGCAATGGAAAGACATAGCTAAAGAATCGTTCGGTGCACTCACCGTAAACAAGACGCGCTCATTGCTCACTATGTTGGGCATTGTGATTGGTATTGGGTCAGTGATTGGGATGGTGGCACTGGGGCAGGGTGCACAAAGCACTATTCAAGCCAACATTCAGAGTATCGGGTCCAACCTCTTGATAGTGCGCCCTGGGTCACAGCAAGGTCCCGGGAGTCCGCTCCGTGGTGGTGTAGGGTCTGCTACCACTCTCACCTTAGATGATGCAGAGGCAATCAAGGAGCAGGTCCAGGGCATTACCGGTGTTGCGCCTGAAGTCTCAAGCCGTCAGCAAGTAACCGCGCGCGGCACAAACACCAACACCTCGATTACGGGTATTACCGAAGCGTATGGCGCCGTTCGCAACATCGCGGTTGCCGAGGGTGTATTTATTTCAAGCCAGCATCTCAGTCGCGCGGCAAAAGTGGCGATTCTTGGGCCAACAGTACGCACCGATTTATTTGGCGAGGGTGTGGACGTGCTCGGACAAAAGGTACGTATCAACAAAACCGACTACACCGTTATCGGCGTGACGGTGGCAAAAGGGGGAGGAGGCTTTGGGAGCTCGGATGATGCGATTTACATTCCACTCACCACCGCACAACGCTACCTCACTGGAAACGACAAGGTGAGTGTCATAAACGTTGCTGCCGAAGACGCAGACACTATGAGCGCCATCCAAACGGAGATCACGACGGTGCTTCTAGACACCCACCGCATAAGTGACCCTGCAGCCGCCGACTTTTCAGTATTTAATCAGGCGGACATTGTGGCGACCGCGAGTTCAATCACACAGACATTTACCATTCTATTAGGTGCGGTCGCAGGCATATCTCTTATTGTGGGTGGGATTGGCATCATGAACATGATGCTCACCTCGGTCACCGAACGCACACGAGAGATTGGTCTTAGAAAAGCGATTGGCGCGCGAAACCGAGACATCAGCAGGCAGTTTCTCCTTGAGGCGGTTATGCTCACGCTTGTCGGCGGTATCCTGGGTATTCTTTTAGGATGGGGCATCGCTCTTTTGGCGAACAAGCTGGCAAACATTGCCGCCAGTGTTTCGCTGTTTTCAATATTTTTAGCGGTCAGTGTTTCTACCATCATTGGTATCGTGTTCGGCTATTACCCAGCACGCAAAGCGGCACACCTGAATCCGATTGACGCTCTGCGCTACGAATAGCGGGATACGATTCCAGACGTTCTTTCTCGAAGCCCCACCCAAAACCTCGGTGCGTATTCAAGTAGTTGCCCCACTACGGGTAGATCGTATACCAACTCTTTGACAGAAGGATTGCCTACAAACGGCGAATGGAAAAACATGACGATAACCAGTATGAGGAGTGGGTTAAACTCGATGCCCATAACCATGAAGGTGCCGATATGGAAGGCGAGTAGGAGCACGGCCCACACACGCTGCAAGGACATGCGCACCATTACCCACAGAGAAAAGAATTGAATGAACTGTATGGCAATGTACGGTAACCATCCCCACTCGGGGTGAGCAATGATGAAA
>JAGOVW010000043.1 GCA_018060545.1 Minisyncoccota bacterium | reverse complement strand
CATCAAATACATCGCGCATGTCGGCAAGGGGACGCACGTCTCTTGAGTAGTATGGCGATGTTGATGATTCGATATAGCACAGCCCAAAATCGGCGCGCGGTACGGCTGCATGCGATTGGCTCGCGATAATTACTTTGGTGCCAGGCTCTTGTGCGCGATGCAGTTCATTTTTTAAGGTCCGTGCCGTGAGGTTACCGTGAAGCACGACCACATGCTCGTGCGGAAGTGCGGCGAGTGCTCGGTGAATACGCAGGGCTTCGTGCCTGGTCGGCGTCACTACCAACAGGCTCTTCTGTTGTGCCAACAACTCTCGAGCCATCGTGTGCAGTAATTCGTCACGCTCAGAAACCGCGGCCTGTACTGCGCGCTTGTCGGGCATGCCCAGTGGCTGCGCCTCGCATAGCGGAAGCATGGTGCTCGTTAGATTCTTCGGTGTACTTTTACCCACAAAGATTTCAAGGAGTGCTCCTGCGGGGGCTGCGTTTTCCGCAGCCACTTTTTCCACGGCGTCGAGTAGTGCTGCATGAAATGGAAAATGAGGCTCCTGCTTTTTTATAGGAGAGAGTTCATGGTCTTGGCGGCGCAATCTGGTGCGAGCGTCTTTCGCACTTTCACAACGAGCTACTATCACTGGAACTTCACGGTTGCGTAGTTTGGCCATGATAACGGCCCCGCGCTGAAAGCGTATTTGGGAAAAATAGGTGAGTGTATGTGGTGCAACACCACGCAATAATGGATAGACGTGCACGAGGAACATATGCACAGCTTAGCAAAGTGCGGGTGCTTGTGTGCCTCGAGAGGGTGTTGTATAACCAAACGAGGTCTAGTGCGAAAGACCGATTTTCCAATGGAGGAAACATGTCTGACCCCAAGTCTGACCTGCCTGAAGATCCCGGTATCACGCGCGCGGAAGATCCCGTCCAATGCGAAGCTGCCAAAAAGCGCGCTTGTTTCGGAGCTGGCCTGAAACCAACCATGTCGATGCACGCGTCGCGCGTTGCTGGCACCACTCGGCGAGAGCTCTTCACGACTCCACCCCAGGAGTTCCGTGGCGAGGTTTCTGACGGCCGGCGCAATCCCAGCTGACATTTCCTTCATTCTGTTCGGTCATTCGGGCGCCTCCACGTGTGGGGGCGCCTTTCTTTTTTCCTGTGAATACATACAATGCACTGTGTGTTCAGCTTCTACCCAAAACTCGGTATTGATTTAGGCACCACCACCGTGCTGGTGTTTGCTCCAGGGCGCGGGATTGTGCTGAACGAGCCATCGGTAGTTGCCGTATCTGAGCAAGACAACAAAATTCTCGCGGTAGGAAATGACGCCAAAGACATGATTGGCCGCACGCCGGATAACATCATTGCGTACCGTCCTATGAAAGACGGCGTGATTGCCGATTACCGCGTGACGGAAGCGATGCTGCGTTACTACATGAACAAAGCACTTGGGCGTTTCAATATTTTCAAACCAGAAGTGATGATCAGTGTTCCTGCAGGTGTTACGTCGACCGAGCGCCGTGCGGTTGTGGAAGCAGCAACGAAAGCCGGTGCACGCGAAGCGTACGTGGTGAAAGAACCGATTCTTGCAGCGATTGGTGCAGGTATTCCTATCTATGAAGCACGCGGTCACATGATTGTAGATATCGGTGGCGGTACAACCGACGTTGCGGTGATTTCCTTGGGCGGCATTGTGGCATCCACGTCGGTAAAGTGTGCAGGCAATCGAATCGATCACGCGATTACAGATTACATCAAGAAAACGCATAACCTCGCGATTGGCGACAAGACAGCCGAAGATATAAAAATCCAAGTAGGCTCTGCAGTGCCCCTTGAAGAAGAGTTGACGATGACGGTGAAAGGGCGCGATTACCTCACGGGGCTACCACGCTCGATTGAGCTTACGACGAATGAAGTGGTGCGTGCTATTTCACGCGAGCTGCGTCAGATGATTGGCGCTATCAAAGACGTGCTCCAAGAAACACCGCCAGAACTGTCTGCCGACATCATCGACCACGGCATCATCATGACAGGCGGATCATCACTGTTGCGCAACTTGGCCGAGCTGGTGTATCGCCGCACAGGGGTGAAGGCACGTGTCGCCAAAGATGCTCAGTACTGTGTCGTGAAGGGAACAGGGGAGGCCATCAAGCACCTTGATGTGTACAAAAAGGCGATTATATCCAAGCGCTAGGTAAGCGGCGGCACAGGGTTGCAGCGCTTGCTTTTTTTCACATAGATGGTATAATTACAACAGTTACCAACGGTGGACCCGTTGGCGGTTCGTCCACTTGGGAGAGAAGTGATGAATAAGGAAGAAACCAAGGCAACCATCGCACAGCATATGCAGGGCCATATTGCATGGGCACAAGCTGCAACGTGGAGCGCCCTGTACTGGTTGATGGGCCAAAAGAGGGGCGGCGTGCACATTGGAAAAGTACCGCACGCAATTCGGCTTCTTTCTGTCACCGTGCCCATTTCGGCTCTCGTGGTCTGGCTCACACATTCGTGAGCCAGCGGGCCGATCAAAGAAACTATCACCCGCGCAGGAAACTGCGCGGGTGAATCTTTTTACCTGCAAAGCCCAGTACTTGATTTTAGACAGATTTGTTATATAAACACTACGGACTGGGCTCTTCCAGATTCCTGAACTCGTGGAGTTTCTACATGATTCTTCGTATTGCCGCATGCCTCGCGGCGTCCTACCTGATCATCGCGCCTGCAGTAGCGGAAACATCATGTCCGTCCGCGCAGGGGATTGCAGATCTCATGCGCACGAACGAAAGGCTCGACATCTACAAGGCGCGCGAGCTTGCTCAGTGCGTAAAGGAGTTGCGCGAAGCCGTCGTCTCGGCGCGCACGGCGAATACCGTGGCGTGGAGTGTCGGTGCACATCCGATGCGCTTCCTGGAGCAGATACCGGCCTTCGATCACACTCACAGCACCTGTGACGACGTGCCTAACGTGTTGCGTGCAGTACATCTGCAGACGCGCATCTTGCTCGCGGGAGGCGAGCAGCACATCGAACAAGCTGAAGTCGGTCTGAAAGCCTTGATGAAACACTTCATCAAGGCCGATGCCTGGCAAGTGTTCTTCAGCGATAAGGCGGCGTGGCGCCGATTGGTCGAACAAAAGTCGACCATTCAGTTTGCGCTGCGCTGTCTCACGAACGTGAAGCCACTTCTCGAGAAGCCATTCGATGCAAAGCTCGCTGAACGCGCGATGCAGTGGTTCTCAGAACAATGCGGACGTTCAGTGCGTGGTGCCAACGATCGCAAGTTCGAGGACTATCCGGAATGCACCATGAAGACAGTGTCGGAAGAGTTCAAGGCGCATTATGGCGTCGAGCTCACCGAGTCGCATGCATACGTACTCGGCTGGCTGCGTCGGCGGCATCTGGAAGGAGGTCCCGCAGTAGTGAGTTTGCTGCAAACCACCGCACTCATGTTTGCCAAGGATTTGGCAGCAGGAGAACAGGTGACGATTCGCTGAGAAACAAGAAGACCGAAACAGTGAGGCCCGCGCAAAGCGCGGGCCTCTCATTTTTGTGTGGACATTCATTACGCAGTTATCCGTGCAGGGAGCGTGCCTTGATTATAGAAGTCCGACAACCGCTGGTTGAACACTTCCACGCCTCCTGCAAGACATGGCGCGTCAACACGCGTCAGGTGTATGTGCACCTGCTTGCGCAACCACCCTCCGCGCGGGCGACTGTTCCCAATTCCTTCGATCCTCACCAGAAGGAGCGGCTTGTCTGGATGAGCTGCAAGCAGATCGTGCACGCCAGATAAGCGCGGATGAATACGCACCGTGGTGCCATCCCCAATGCCACCTTCGCAGAAAAGGAGAACGCCCCATCCGGCGCGAAGCAGCTTGGAGAGTGTCTCTTTTGTTTCTTTCGTGATCCGTTGGCGCTCAACTTCAGGAAGCTCTTTCGGGCTGCCCATGCGCACCGTACCGAACAGCACCATTGCCCATTTCTGAAATGGATGATCGTACTCGGACCACCATGCAGTGGGACGCAGTCGAGCGAAAGGCCACGCAGCATCCATAAGAAGGGCAGCATCAAGACGGGAGACGTGGTTCGACACCACGACCGCTCCTTCTTTGATAGAGAGACCCTCTTCCATGCCGTGCACCACGACTTTGTAGCGCGCAGCCAAAAGCGGATGAACGACCCAGTGGCGAAGCCACGAACGGGCCAGTTCACCGGCAGTTCGGTCGATTTTTTTGACGGTAGATTTAGTCAGCACGGTCACTATCCTTTGCTGTTTCAGACTAATGATGATTATCCCATAAAAAATAGGAAGTGCAACTCACTCAGGCCGTAGGTTGCTTTATACACGGATTGTGGTATAGTGCACTTGGAAACTCCAGATGAGGAGCAGATGATGAAGAAATTGCTAACGTCGCGCGCTGCGGCGTGGGCCATACTGGCAGTAGCCTTCTTGTCTTTCGTTGGGGTCGTGCTTCAGGGTACGTACTTCCAGCCAAAGCAAGAACCTACAAGACAGTCACGGCCTAAAAAAGCACCAGCGAAAGCCCCCACTCAGAAAAAGGTGGAGCCAGTCAAGCAGGTCGCTCTCGCGCCAACAGATATGGCAAAAGAGTTCGACTGTCTCGCTAAAAATATCTATTGGGAGGGTCACACGCAGGGCTTGAATGGCCAGCGTATGATTGGGTACGTGACGGTGAAGCGCAAAGGCGAGCCATCGTGGCCCAATACTATCTGTGGCGTCGTGCTGCAGAAGCGAGGGAGAACCGCGCAGTTCAGCTGGACCATGCAGGTCTCGGCGCGGCGTGCACCGCTTAATCGTGCAAAGTGGCTCATTGCCCGCGAAGTTGCCCGCGAAGTGCTCGCCGGATGGCAACCGGTAAACCCCAAGTTTCGTTGTGCTCGATTCTACAAGCGAGACGACGACAAAGGCGTTTCGCGTAAGAACGCAGATTGGTTCGACCGTGCACTCCACAAGGTGGGCACCGTCGAGGATCATGCGTACTATTGCGCACCATAACAGGGAGGGGCCACTCGTGGCCCCTCCTACTTTTATATACAGTCACCTCATGTGCAGAGTGATTTTTCTCTATGCGATATACTGCGTCCATGTCATGGGACTCACTGCATCACGCGTATCTTTTCACCGGGAGTACTGATGCGCACCAGCAAGCACTGGATTTTCTTTCGGCGCGCGGTATCAGTGTCTCCGGTTCAGCTGATGTGGTGTATCGCGCATACGACCGGCTCGGTATAGATGATGTGCTACAGATTGTTCAGCGGTCGATCACGCGGCCAGTTGATTTGCCGAGGCGCGTGGTCGTACTCAATTTTGCGGATGCAACTACTGAAGCACAGAACGCACTCTTGAAGCTGCTGGAGGAACCACCCGCGCCGAGTGTTTTTTTTATTGTCACACCGTCACCGCATACACTGCTTCCCACATTGCGC
>JAGOVW010000042.1 GCA_018060545.1 Minisyncoccota bacterium | reverse complement strand
GGCGTGAAGCGTTGCGAATTGCCTAGACGAGCTGCATCGTCTGGAATGAAAGAGGATTTTATATTTGATTCCATACACTAGTTCTCTGAAAGACGCCTCAACGCAACACCGAGAGCAACCGCAAACCCTGGCCCGATAGAGCGCAGCACATCATCAAGAAATGCTGGAGCTTCTACTTTTGAAAATGGGCTCGCCATATCAACTTCAGAACTCAGCGCTTCTTGCGCGGCAAGAGATAGACCTGGCAGTGCCGCTCCTCCTCCGGTGAAGACTACATGCGAGACTGTCTTGTTGTATCGCTTCCCGTACGTCAATAGTACCCGATGCGTGTCTGCGAATATACGATTCAGTGTTGATAACAATGACTCATGCATTTTTTTACTCTCATCTTTTGAGTATGCAGGAGCTTCTGTTAGTCCCCACTCACGCTTGGCACGCTCTGCTTTTTCAAATGTCCATCCCATTGAGCGCCCAAGTACTTCTGTCATTTGTTGAGATCCTGCATTAACAAGGTGCGAGGTGCGCACAACACCACGCTCGACCACATATACCTTACTGGTTGCGGCACCGATATCCACAATCGCAATTGGGGTTGTCATGTGCCCGAGTGCTGAACGAATCGAACTGAAGATTTCAATTTCATAAAAACTCACACGCAATCCGATTGATGTTGCAATGGTCTGATAGGTGCGCAGCGTTTCGTTATGTATCGCAGCCAGAAGCACTTCCTGCCCTCGCTTCTGGAGCATCGTCTCTTTCTCTAATCGATCAAAAGCATCAGGTTCTTTGCCATCTTCGGGTATAACAAACCAATCGAGCATGACTTCTGATACAGGGACCGGTATGTATTTGCGTGCCTCAATCGGTATCATGCGCTTCAATTGTTCAGGATCGACTTTGGGCATGTCTAAGACAGAAAGGAGGCTTGAACTAAATGGAATAGAGATACCAGCATCTTTTGCAGTAACATTCGCCTCGCGCATTAAATCCGTGAGCGCTTCTACCAATTTTTCAGGTGAGAGCTTGGTGGTCTTCCCCACTTCAACACCCGCATATGGCCCGAGAGAAATTTCTCCGTACGTTTCAAGCACCGCAGTACCTTTGCTCGTACGCAGCTGCACAATTTTTATTGATGAAGAACCAATATCAATACCAAGCACACTCCCGTTACTTCCGTTCTGCAACGCTTTACCGAATAGCTTACTTAATTGTGAAAGAGGAGACGCCATGTAGAACGAGTATAGCACTGGACTGCTTTCAAGAGCGTTACACTATGTGTATGTTGTGGAACACTGTGCGCACTGTTTTCGCACACGTACTTGATATCGTCTTCCCTCCGAGTAATCGCACACTGCGTGTACGTGCGAAACAACATGAACCCATATCGTTACATATACGGGCGGTGGAGTTACTGGGAAAAACAATTCACACACTTGGTAGTTACGACACGCCACGCATGAAAGATGCGATAGGGGCGGCAAAATTTGAACGAAGCATCGAAGCCCAGATACAGCTTGCGCACATTCTTGATGATTATCTTATTGATGCAGCACTGGAACATGCATATGGGCATCATGAACGGATCATAGTAGTTCCCGTGCCCTTACATCACACACGTAAGCAAGAGCGTGGCTGCAATCAAGTTGACGCAATCCTCGCACACACGCGCGCCGTGCGCGAAGGCTTTGTTGTCTACGACCCACAGCTGCTCACAAGAGTCCGTCACACAAAACCGCAGGCAACACTTTCGCGCCGCGAGCGCCTGGAGAATGTTGCTGATGCATTTACCTGTACATCACCGTCGCGGCACGAGCTTGCGGCGCAGACTATATATATTATTGACGATGTCGTAACCACGGGTGCCACACTCAGCGCCGCCCATGACGCCCTGAGCCAACACTGTAAGAACATCGAACTAATCGCGCTGGCGCGTGCGTAATGGATGCGCATCTGAAAGTACGGATCGTGGACCATAATTGACTTGGGTAGGCATCGTATGTATAGTCGTCGCGAACCCTTATGGCATCCCTTAGCCGCACTCAATACATGGCCATCGTCCTTGTCACCTTTGTGGCATGGAGCCTTTTTTCTTGGGTCTGGTATGTGTGCGGCATCAAAAACCTCTGTGAAGCGTCTACCGGGAGCGAAGTCGCTCATGTTTTGGTCCCTCTTTTCTCTGCAGAAACGGCTGACGCTGCAGCCCCCACGTGCCTCCCCTACCTTACCGAGGACATTCTCGCTGGAAAGCGCAACAACCCTGCACAAGTCCGCCGCCTGGAACACTTTTTGTCTACCATGTTTGGCGAACCACTTGCGTCTGATGGCATGTACGGGCGCAACGACATAGCCGCTGTAAAGCGCTACGAAGCGCGTCGCTTTGGCGGCGTGGTTACCGGGAGCGTCAACCAGGCAACACGCGATTCCATTAATGCGGACGTGTGCGAGAGCACGGTTCCATTAGATCAGTAACGCTTTACCATCACTATCACCACCATATGCAACCAGAACCAACAGCGGCACTCTATACCATCTCGGGCGCAACCGGCGAAATTTTCATCATGCTCCTTGTCTCATTCGTCCTGGGTGCGCTCTTGGGACGACTTCTGGCTGCCGAACAAACGCCAACTGAAAGACGACTTTCAGTCCGTACACCACAGCTCCCTACCCCCACCATCATTCCTATGCCTGCGCCTACCGTGAAGAAGGATGACCTTAAAATTGTAGAAGGTATTGGCCCACGCATAGAAGAAGTATTGAACCAGCATGGGATTTACACCTGGGCCATGCTTGCAAAGACTCCTGTTGACCGATTGGCGCGCATTCTTGAATCAGGCTCTGGCCATTTTAAAATGCATGACCCTAAGACATGGCCAGACCAAGCAGCACTTGCCGCAACGCACCGCTGGGACGAATTAAAGGCTTTCCAAGATATTCTGGTGGCAGGTAAAGATCACTAACCCGGATGCATAAAAAACCTCGCAACACTGCGAGGTTTTTTTATTACCACCGCCCAGAAGCTCCACCTCCTCCAGAACTGCCTCCACCAAATCCTCCAAAGCCGCCGCCTGATGATGAGCCGCTGTAGCTCCCCGGACCCCCTGCCCACCAAGGCGGATCAATGTTGGTACGCTTTGCGTGACTGTACGTACTGGAAACGACATAGTCGAAAAATAAACCAAACAGCGTGAGACCAATGGTGAGCAGAGCCCCACCGAAGAGCCACCATGCAAATGTACTGCTCACGACGCTACCAATCAGGAGCCCCAACACACCACCTGCCCACCATGATTTGCTCCGTGCCAGAATCGCGCCGATCCATTGGAGCACGAATGAGCCAAAGATGAGCGCGGCGATACCCATATTAAATAGATCGCCCATTCCTTCGACGGTCGTGCCGACGTTTGCCTCGTACTCACCAGCGACTGCTCGTTGTATATCGCGTACACCACGCTGAATTGCTGCGTCGTAATCCTCATCTTTGAGAAGCGGCACCATAGATCGGATAATCTGATCAGCGACACTGTCGGGCAGTGCCCCTTCTAATCCATACCCTACTTCTATGCGCAGACTACGATCTTCTATCGCCAACAACAGCAACACTCCATTATCAGTGTCCTCCTGGCCAATACCCCACTCCTTGAACAACTGTTCGGACACGTGCTCGATGTAATCCCCATTAAGCGTCGGGAGTGTGGTGACCACAATTTCATTGGTGGTTGACGCAGCGAAAGCAACGAGCTCTTTTTCGAGCTCCGCCTGCACTCCGTCACTTACAACGCCGGCAATATCATTCACAAAACCTGTCGGTGCTCCGGGCGATTGGTACGCGAACACAGGAATCACCCATGCGAGCTGTACCGAGAGACACAGCCCCACCACCAGAACACGTGGGGACATGTTAGTTCGTGAGGTCTACCTGTGGGGCGGTCGCTGCGCCTTCCGTAGCCTCAAACATGGTGCGCGGCGCAAATCCAAATAATCCTGCAATCAGTGATCGCGGGAACGTTTTCGCTGCAACATTGTAATCACGTACAATTTCGTTGTAGCGTTGGCGTTCAACCGCAATGCGATTTTCAGTGCCCGAGAGTTCCGCCATGAGACCCTGCACCACTTCCACTGAACGCAATTGCGGATAGTTCTCCATCACCACCAAAAGACGCGAAAGCGCGCTATCAAGTCCTGCTGCAGCAACCGCTTTTTCGTCAGTCGTACCTGCGCCAGAGTATCGTGTGCGCGCATCAGCAAGTGCCGTAAACACCTCCTGCTCTTGCTCCATCACCCCCTTCACGCTTTCAACGAGATTTGGAATTAAATCGAAACGACGCTGGTACTGAGATTCAACCTGGGCCCATTGCGCATCCACCCCTTCATTTCCCTTTACGAAACTGTTGTACGTCCCTCCAAGATACAGTGCGACCAACACCACAACGCCAATAAGTACCCAAAGTGAGGCAGCGCCTCGTGTAGATGTATTCATAGACCCATTGTAGGGATTCCAAGTGGGTGACGCAAGAAACTACCACCACACTTTTTTTAAGTGCAAGAAATACCCGAGCACGTTTGCCATGAGGTGCAGCACGGGCGTGGTCACCAACAGTATGACCAAGAAATGCATTGGCAACTGGAATAGTGGATACACACAGAGGAGCGCACCGATCACAAAATCAAGCTGATCGAAGGGTACCCACGGGCTCCCTGGCTCACGGTGTAGCCGTCGCTTAAAAAAAGACTTCGCCATGTCACCCCCTAGTGCGCCTAATCCAAAAGCACATCCATAGAGCAGCACAGAAATCCCGCTGTACTCAAGGAGAGACAATGCTTTAAAGAGTGGGTATCCATAGAGGAATAACACTTTCTGTATGGCCACAACGGCAAGTGCAGCAACAACGCCCGCTAAGACCCCGCGAACTGTTTTATGATCACCAAAAAGCCTCACAGAGACAGGGTTACCCAATGGCAATTGGAACGCATGTGCAAACACGGGAGCCATGTTGGCGACGTAGGCTGGAAGGAAAAAGTAGAGAGCTTGAAGAAGGGTGAACAACATACATTAGTAGCAGCCATAATAATCAATTCGAAGGAATTAGTATATGGCTGCGGTGCGTAGCTGTGCATGCGAGGGAGGGAGTTTCTCCTACAAACTTTTCCCTCTCTGGACAGCGCTTGGTTTTCCGGGAGGGATTCGGTCAGGGATATTTCAAGGTGCCGTCGCATCTTGAAATTCCACGACTCTGCCTCGGCGTCCCGTCTGCTGACGGGTCCCGCGCCTCCGACTTTCGAATCCCCCCTCCTTCCTGCAAAAATATAATTGCCTGATGCTCGCGCATCAGGCTCATTATTTTTGCGGAGGAGGAGGGAGTTTCTCCTACAAACTTTTCTCGCCGTCGCTCGGAAAGTTCGCAGGCCGCTTCGCGCTACCCACGCTGCTGCGTGGGTACCCAGCGCTCACCTTCGAATCCCTCTCGCAACAGTGCTCAACACTGTTGCTCTCCTCCGCCTACAAAATATGCCCCTAACGGGGCTATTTTGTATAGGCGGAGGAGGAGGGATTCGAACCCTCGGAACCCTTTCGGGTTCAACACATTAGCAGTGTGCTCCATTCGGCCGCTCTGGCACTCCTCCGTAGAGCGACGCGATGCGTTCACTCACACAGAAAGATAGCATTTTCTGGGCATTTGGAAAACCTTACATGAGCCCATAAAAAACACGGCCAGCGGCCGTGTTTTCATCATCCACACCCAAACTCACTACGGACCACCACCATCAGAGTAGTACGACGACTGCGAGTATGTGCTCCTACCACCATCGTAGTATGTGCCCTGACTATAGG
>JAGOVW010000041.1 GCA_018060545.1 Minisyncoccota bacterium | reverse complement strand
CAATTATGGGGAGCACCGCAACACCAATACCGTTTCCGAGGGTGTCTGTAGTGAAAGCAAGTACGGCAATTGTGAGTGTAAGCGCCATGGTGCCCGTTTCCGTCATGTAGAAACGTGCCGGCGGAATGTTGAACCACAAAAATGCGAGTATGCCACCCAATATGGATGCGGCAAAGGCAGCCAGATTAATTTGATTCTGGGTAAAGGCAATCATGGCGTACGAGGCAAAGATTGCTGCGAAGACTCCTCCTGAGAGGCCGTCAATGCCATCAATAACGCCACTGGCGTAGAGGGTCATAGCAACGGCAATGAAAAGTGGGATGATTCCTATTCCCAAATACAGTGGTGTGAAGAACGGGATACCCAGCGTGACCACGTCGAGCTTGTCGTAGAACCACCATCCAATGAAGGTGGAGAGAATAAGAATGATGAAAAGACGGTACTTGAGTGCGAGGCCTTTTCCACCTTCGACGACGTCGAGGACATCGTTGATGAATCCCACCAGCGCACCCACGAGAAGTGCCATGAGTGGAATCCACGTTTGGTCACGCGAGAGAAAATCGAATTTCACTGTTGCGGCTGTTGGCCATACGCTGGCAACGAGCGCTATACCGGTAATCGTGAGTAGTACACTCCCCCAAATGACGATACCACCCATACGTGGTGTGCGGACTTCTGTTTCAAGGTTGCCGTGTAGGCGATTGAACTCTTCGGCATTACTTCCATCGAGTGCCTGTCGTGAACCGCTCTTCTTCCATACGCGGTAGTGGTATAGGTAGTGCGTGATGAGTGGTGTAATCGCTATCCCTACACCGAAGGTAAGGACTGCAGGAGCAATGACTTTAAAGAGGTCGGCCATACGTGGATATATTATTGCGCATTAGAACGGACAAATTCGACGAGTCGTTCAACATCGGTAAAGCGACCGTCTTTGCTTGAGTGGAGCACCACCACTGCAATGGGGTGCGCCAAATCAGCGTCAAAGACGATGGCAAGGTTCCCCTGTGCTAAATCGGTGTATCCTGTTTTGCCTGCAATCAATCCAGAAATGTTGCCCAGTGCTTCGTTTGTATTTTCAGCCGTGATACTGCCTGTGTCTTCAGGGACTATCAGTAGCCCATCTTTGGCGGTTCCTGAAAACCACGCTTCATACTCAAGGCCCGCCGCAGCAATCATGCGCGCAATATCAAACGCTGTCCCATAGGAGCTTGCCATAGTCGGGCTCGGGTCTAGTCCAGTGACGTCAAGAAAATATGTATGCTCTAGGCCGAGCTCTCGAGCTCGCTCGTTCATCCGCCATATGAAAGCGCCGCCTTGCGGTGCTCGAGCATAGCGTGACGCGATACGCTCCTCGCTGAGTATTTTAAGTGCCTCAGCTCCATCATTCGAAGAAACGATGAGTACCAAATCAACCAAATCACGAACACGCCACGAGGCACCTGCCACGAGCCCGCTTTCTCCGTCTCGTAGTAGCGCTTCCGCTGGAATGGTGACGAGTTCATCAGGATCAAGAACTTCGCTTGCCACCATGACTGTCATTACTTTTGTAACAGACGCGAGGGGCATTTGCGCGGTAGCATTTTTCTGGAAAAGGATTTTCCGATCGCGCACGTCATAAACGATTGCCGCGTCTGCTTCGACATACGGCTCACTGATGGCCGCAATCGCGGCTGCGCTTTGTGTGCGGGGTACTTCTTTCGGTGTATTAAACGCGAGCGCCAGTGACAGTGTTCCCAGCCCCAGTGCTGTTGCCAAGATGGCTCGAAACGCGGTGGTGTTCATAGGCTTTTTTCGAGGGACGTGCTCTCGGATGTACGTGCACGATACTGAGCCAGCTCTGAGGTAAGAATGTCGAAATCGGGCAATTCTGAGGCGGCCGTGACCCCGAGGTGGGCCAAGAGGTCCACGGTCGGTCCATACACATTTTCTTTGCCGGCTCGCACGCGTTCAATGAGCCCGCGTTGCATGAGTGCGCGGAGTGTTGAGGACGAGTTCACTCCACGGACGTGATCAATATGGACCTTCGTGAGCGGTCCTTCGTAGAGAATGAGGGTCAGTACTTCGAGTCCTGCTGGTCCAATATCCCGACCTTCGATAGTGAATAGCTTTTCAAGAGCTGGCGCGGCTTCCGGTGCGGTGAGTAAGGCGGCAGTAGTGTCTGAAATGATGAGGCGCGTGCCAAACGTTAGGCGTGCCTGCAGTTCTTTTAGGAGCTCTGAGACACGTTCTGTTGAGCATTCCAAAATAGTGGCAATGCGCGACAGCTCCAGTGGCTCGCCTGCGGCAAAGAGTAGTGCTTCCAGTGTGTTGGTCGTGTCCATACTCGATTAGATGCCGTAGTGTGGCGTTTCCACCAATTGTGATTCGAGGAGTATATCATCGAACGATGCTGCTTGCTGAGCCTGAACAAAGCCGCCTTTAACCAGCTCCAGGAGCGCTAAGAACTGCAATACCACCTCCCCTTTTGTAGCCCCTTTTGCCAACTCACTGAAACGTGTTCGTGCGGCGCGCAGTACTCGATCGCGGACCTGCACAATCATTTCTTCCAAAGAGATAACGCGTTCGACGACTGCTTCTGGCTTGAAGGTGTGTACCGGTAATGCGCGCAGCAAAGAGAGCAGCGTTTGGTGGAGTATTGGGGCTGTTGCTTCACCTGGATTAAAGATGATGGGGCGTTGGTACGGCTGTTTGAGTGGAAAACTGAGTGGTTGGGCACCCCATCGTTCGCGGATGTGTTTCGATGCGTCGCGCACTTTTTGGTAGTGTGCCAGACGACTCTTGAGGTCCTCAATACCGCCTTCTTCTTCGGTGGAGAGGGGTAAATCTGGGAGTAATGAGCGAGACTTGATGAGGAGTAGTGTCGAGGCGACCAGCACAAACTGAGCCGTCTCGGCCAGCGGGTGCGTGGCAAGCTGTTGGACGTATGCAATGTAGCCGTTAGTTACTTCGGCAAGCGATACCTCGTTTATGTAGAGTTTGCGCTCGTTTATGAGCGTAAGCAGGAGGTCGAGAGGCCCCTCAAAATCATTGTGTTTTATAGCGTATTCCCCCATGGATGCAGTATCACCCAAATCAGGACCATTGACAAATGTGTGTAACTAATTTGTTCTGCAAGTCTCGGCGACGTGGGGTGGTCCTACGCGTGGTCGTGCGACAAGCGAGTGTCAATGCGGGTCATGTCGCGTGGGAATGGAGTTGCCTCTTTAACGTTTGGCAGTTCAAGCATGCGTGCCACGAATCGTTCAAGCCCGGTGGAGCAGCCTCCATGAGGCGGCATGCCGTATTTGAAAGCCTCGAGATAGAACGAAAACTTTTCAGGGTCCATGCCGCGGGCTTTAATTTTTGAGACCAGCTCGTCGTAGTTGTGGATGCGTTGTGCACCGCTGTTTATTTCGAGTCCACGGAAGAGCAAGTCGAAGCCTCGTGAGAATGGAGCCTCCGCCTTGTCTTCATAGGTGTAGAATGCGCGCTTTGCCGTGGGATACCCAGTGATAAATACAAAATCTGAGCCGTGCTTTTCCTTTGCCCATTCGCAGATCTTTCGCTCGTGTTCAGGCTCCATATCTGGTTCGCCACGCGCCTGTACGCCACATTCATCCTCGAGGATATCTTGTGCTTCGGTCAGTGTGAGTGTCGGGAATGTTCCCTTCGGCAAGAGTGGTGCCGAAGTGCCAAAGGAGGCAAACATGTCTGCGTGCTTTTCTGACGCTGCCGTGACGACGTCGCGCACAACCCCCTCCAAGACTGCGAGGACATCTCGGTGATCGCGGACAAATCCCATCTCGAAGTCCATTTGTGTCAATTCGGCAAGGTGGCGTGTGGTGGCACTTTTCTCTGCGCGGAAGATTTTCGCGATGGTAAAGGCACGTTCGAATGCGCCAACCATTATCTGCTTGTACAGCTGTGGTGATGTGGCGAGGTACGCGGTTTGGTCATGATAGTAGCCCACCTTAAATACGGCTGCACCACCTTCAGCGTCTCCACCGACAAGTGCTGGTGCCTGGAACTCAGTAAATCCACGGCGGATGAGTGCATTACGGTACTCCTGAACAATAGTTGCTGCCATCGAGAAAATGTCACGTGCGCGCTTACGGCGGAGAGTGAGCGGTAGGTGGTCAAAGTAGGTATCTATGTTTAGCTCAGCGTCGTGCTCAAATGGGAGCGGGTGTGCAGGAGACAGCACCTCTGCCCCTTCGATGGAAAGCTCCAGGTTGCCATTCTGGTCTGCGGTGCGCATCTTTTCCGGGCGTTCTTGAATGGTGCCCGTGAGCGAGACTACCCATTCGCCCTTTACATCGGCAAGTGCCGCAAAAGGTTCTTGGGCCGAAGCGTGCACCACGGCTTGCACAATGCCACTACGGTCTCGCAACACCATAAAAATGAGTTTGCCGTGGTCGCGTCGCGCATCCACCCATCCGTTGACCAAAACTTTTTTGCCAATGTGTGCGCCCAGCTCTCCGATAAGAATTCGTTCCATGGTTATAGTGTTACTCCAATAGCTTTTCTAACTTCTCGCATTTTTGCACTCGCCTTTTCTTTTGCCCGAGCACTGCCTTCCGTAAGCACTGTTGCAACGTCATTATCGCTGAGAGATGCACGACGTTCGCGCATTGGTGCAACCAGGGCATCAATATCTTCGATCAACGCCTCTTTGAGTGCTTTGTATTTACCTCGTTGTGATTCGTAAAGCGCGTCAAGAGAGGCCGCATCTTTAAAGAGTGCATGTATAGCGTAGACGTGTTCCGGTTTGTCACCCGTCGAGTCGGTCACGATCGACATGACTGCGTGAGCAATTTCATCGCGTGTGCCAAACAGTGGGATGGTGTTCTTGTAGCTCTTGCTCATCTTCTTTCCATCGGTGCCTGGTACGGTAGCTACTGCTTCCTGAATCAGGCCTTGTGGTTCTTTAAAGAGTGGTGTGTACGTGTTGTTGAACTTAGCGGCTGCTTCGCGTGCGTACTCTATGTGCTGGCGTTGGTCCGCACCGACAGGGACGATATCAGTGTCGTACAGTAGGATATCTGACGCCATGAGCATGGGGTAGTTAAAGAGACCAGCGTTTGCTTCCAGGCCTTTGGCCAGCTTGTCCTTATAGGCATGTGAAAGTTCTAGAAATGGAACCGTCACCAAGCACTCGAGTATCCAGGCGAGTTCCGTGTGTTCCTGAACTTGCGACTGTTGGAACAGGGTTACCTGCGCGGGGTCAACTCCAGCAGCGAGGTAATCCTTGGTGGCACTAATGATGTTGGTGCGCAATGCGTTTGCGTCCTTGAGTGATGTGAGTGCGTGGTAATCAACCACCATGAGGAAACTCTCGTACGAGCGATACTGGTCTACGAATGGTTTGAGTGCACCAAAGTAGTTGCCAATGTGTAATGTTCCTGACGGTTGCAGCCCTGTCAAAAGTCGCTTCATACGTCCCATCCTAGCATTTAGAGGGTGCGCGGTGAAGTGTCCGGTTTTGGCGTCACTTGTGGTGGCAGGGTCGCACACAGTGGCAGGCAGATAACGAAAGTGGACCCTTTCCCCTCTCCGTCAGAGTGCGCCATCACGCTTCCTTTATGCGCCTTGAGCATTTCGCGTGCGACATAGAGCCCAAGCCCCGTTCCGGTGACGTTTATGTCTTGAGCATTTCGTGCGCGGACAAATTTATCAAACAGTGTGCCGATGGTTTCTTGCGATACGCCGGCCCCTGTATCCGAGATGTAGACACACACTTCTTTGCCATTCTGGTGCCGCTCGAGTCGGACGTGGACCGATCCTCGCGGCGTATATTTGATGGCGTTATCTACTAGGTTTGAAATAACGTGATGCACTTTCGACGAGTCGATGGTCACCATGTAGGGGCCACGTGCATCGTCATCATAGGTCAGTTCGAGATTCTTGTTCTTT
>JAGOVW010000010.1 GCA_018060545.1 Minisyncoccota bacterium | reverse complement strand
GACGTACCTACCCATCCAACGTTCGTGATGTACATGCTGCTTGCGTTCGTGGTTGTCCAACGCAACACAGTGGTGCCTCCGTATGCAATGGGAGAGGTGTCGGCCCAGACGGAGCAGGTGGGGGTGAGCGGGTCTGGTGGCGTGACGGTGACCGTTCCTGACGTGTTGCTACAAACCGCGGTCCCTCCTGCACCCGTACAGGACGCACTGTATGTCGTTGAGACAGAAGGAGAGACGGATGTACTGCCAGATGAGGCACTACCCGTTGAGAAGTTGCTTCCGGTACACGACGTGGCATTAGTGGATGACCACGTGATGACGCTACTGTTACCACTCACTATCGTGGTGGGTGAAGCAGAGAGGGTACATGATGGTGCTACTGAGAGTGTGTAGTTGCAGGCAATACTGCCACCTGGGCCTGTTGCGGTACCATTGTATGCTGTAGATGACACTGGCCCCACACTCATGCTTCCTGAGGTACTCACGGAGCCAACGTTCGTGATGGACATGCTGGTGGCATTGCTACTTGTCCAACGCAACACAGTGGTGCCTCCGTATGCAATGGGAGAGGTGTCGGCCCAGACGGAGCAGGTGGGGGTGACAGGATCAGTCCACGTGATGGTGACTCTGCCAGCTGCGCCAGCTGCGCCCGCCGACGCAGTGCCAGCTACACCCGCACCGCCTGCGCCCACAACTACACTCATGGTCGACGCCGGAGTAAGTGCTCCGCTTGAAAATACTTTACGTGCATATGACCCTGAGCCTCCTCCGCCACCAATACCAAAAATGGATTGTGAAGCTCCTCCGCCACCACCACCAGGTGCCGTTCCGGCTACTGCATACGAGTACTCATAGGAATATCCCGAGAGGCCACCCGCACCGCCTGCGCCACCGCCTGGCGCTGTACCACCCTGCCCGAGGTAACCCACATAACTGGGGTAGTATGTCCAACCATTAACCCAGTCCGGATCTCCCATGTTTCCAGCAGTACCTGCTGTGTTGGTGTCGCCGCCAGATGCTGTGCCACCAGCACCACCAGGTGGTGGGTAGGATGTATACCAATATGCACGGCCGCCGCTCCCGCCACCAGCAGTTACTGAAGAAAAACTAGAATTTCCGCCATTGGTGCCTGTTCCTAGCGGAGGAGAGCTCCCATTTCCGCCCCATGCGGCGCCACCTGCGCCACCGCCACCCCACATTTCAACCGTGAGCGTTCCGTAACTCGGTATGACAAAGGAATGCGTTCCGGCCGTTGTAAACGATTGCGATCCGGCCGCGTGCACGGCACCGGGAGATATCAAAAGCACTGCAGTCCAAAGCAGTAAATGAAGCCGTGTTCTAGATGTGCACATAGCGGGTCTACTCATCCGCAACCTGTACTACGACTGTCCCCGTCGTGTCCGACTCGAACGTATTGATGAGGCCCCATGTTCCTGATTCAGTGAAGGTAAACTCCCAGAACTCTTGCGGCTGAATTGCTCCGCAGGAGTCAAGAGCGCTTACACCGCATCCACCAGCTGATGGGTAGCTCACGCCTTGCCGAGCATCTGCCGTGAGCCAGAGTGGCATAGGTGAGTTATTTGAAAAACGAACCGTCTCGCCTTTTTTAATAGTAGTTGTGGACGGCTCGAAGTGATCACCCGTGAATGAAATGAGATACTGGAAACCGTCGCTGTTAGCGAGGATCGCTTTTTCACGCTCTGTTGGAGCGCTCGGGATTGGAGCTGTTCCGTTTCGAATAGTCTCCACACTCACCACTGGCTCAACGGGAGCAGGTACGGGCGGTGCATCGGTGCTATGTGGAGTCAGTATAAAAATTAAGAGTCCCGCCCCAAGAGCGCACAGTGCAATCCAATGAATGTTTTTTTCGGGGATGTGCAAGGGACTCTTCTTCATGTGTGTATAGTACCGTGCTGTGGATTGAACACTGTCTTCAATCCACAGCTATGTGGATGCAGTAAGAAGCTCTGCGATGACACGAGCTGTGACGGACGGATTCTCAACACTGTATGTTTGTATCCCTGTTGGGATAACTGAGGCATCGTTTCCCCCTTCGTAGAGTGCGTCACCTACATACAGCATACTGCCGATAGCTACTTTTAGATGCTCGGCAAACCATCGCATAGCGAATCCTTTATCGATGCCTTTTAGGGTTATATCGATGGTGGTCATGCCACCGATGCGCACTTCAAAATCAGGGAGCTGTGGTTGAATCAGTGCCACGACGAGCTCGCGTTTTTTATGATCAGGGTCCCACGCCTCCTTTGCTGAAACTGGCGCATGTTGGCCGAGTGCCGAAACCGCGATGCTGGCGCCTCGATTCTCGATGATCTCCCCATACCTAGGTTCACCTGCCGTGACGCGCGTGTCACTAAGTGCTTGCTCAACTACCTGCATCACCTTGAGCGCTGCTTCTTGTGGGATCGTGTGGGTGTAGATAGATTCCCAGTGGCCATCACGAAGAGCGAAACATGCGGCACCAGTGGAAGGGAATAGATAGAGGTTGGGGTAGCACGTCTCTGCCGGCAAAAGCGAGATAATCTGAGAAAGATACTGGGGCATACCAGCACCCGAGATAATGGCTGTCGGTATTTTGTACGTAAGCTTTGCCAACAGTGCTGCCATTTCAGGAGTGATGGTCTGCTTGCTGATGGAAAGAGTGTTGTCGCTATCAAATGCTATCGCGGTCGGAAGAGTCATGGTTAGAGTGTCTTTGGTTTTAGGATGTTGAGTAGATGCGACAGCGAGCAGGTGGCTACACCCATAACTTTGTCTGCACCACCATAATGCACGATAAGCGTATCATCACGAACGGTTTGCCCACACGAGAAAATAACGTTTGGTATTTCACCAATGCGCTCGAACTCCTCTATTGGTTCAATGATTGGATCTACTGTCCGCCCCAATATGGTCGTGGGGTCAGTACGGTCGAGGAGCACTGCTCCCAAGCGGTAGAATCCATGTGAGTCAACGGCGTGGTACAGCAGCAACCATCCTTCAGGAGTTTCAAGCGGTGGCCCGGCAATGCCTACTTTCGCGCTCTCCCACGATCCTGCCTTTGGACCAAACAAATCAATACAGCGCGTTAGGCCATGTTTGCTGAACGTTATATCTGGTGTGAAGTCAGCGCACACGTGTCCCTTGATGCGGTGGAGAATCATGTACTCATCGTTAATCTTCTCGGAAAAAACGCATGCGTCCTTATCATCCATGGTCGCAGGAGAAATCAACACAGGCATGGACCACGCGTCCCACTTCTTGCTGAGAAAATCTTTCTTCGAGATGTGTGTGATCGCTACGCGTGGGGGATGCACGCCGTCGTATGCGGTGTAGGTCATATAAATCTTGTGCCCGATACGCGTCAGTCGGGGATCCTCACATCCTGAATTACCTGTCGGTGATCCTTTTTTCATCTCGAAATCAGCGCGTGGTACATAGGACGGTTCTGCGTCACGGGTATAGTGAATGCCATCGTCGCTCATGGCATAGCCAAAGGTAGAAGTGTTGTCCTCGGACATGGCGCGGTAGAGCATATGGGTGATGCCATCGATATCCACTGAGCCCGCATTGAAAACGGCGCGGCTCTCCCATGGATTTTCAGCGATGGGGCCAAATGTTGCATCCGGTACTCTTTTTAGAAGCAGGTCGGACGAAAGCATGGCGTCCCGCAAATCAGGATAGTGCAAAGAAAAGCGAGCACAGTAGGTATCGCCCGCGCCATAGTACACATCCAGTCGTCCATTTTTGTTCAAAATAGCTCCGGAAGGGAATGCAATATCAGAGACGATGCCATACTTTTCGTAGGGCTCTTCAGGGATAATGATGGGGTTCTTGGTGCGCCCGATAATTTTCTGAGGATTGCGAGAATCTAACAAGAGCGCTTCGATACCAAAGAGTCGGCGACCCGTGTCAAAGTAATTCTGGATGTGCGAGTACACGAGCAGCCATCCGTCCTCAGTTTTAATAGGTGTGGCCCCAACTTCGCAATGATCACCATCGTATTTGTTTAGTACGAGGGTGTGATCGTCAATATTTTTGTGCCACTCTTCCCAAAATGAAGGCTCCCAGAAGTCTTCAATGTTGAATGCCTGCGCGATACACATCTTTGTTGGCGGTTCATCGGTGTGCGCGCTGAAAATAAGTGTTGCCTTACCATCGATGCGCTCGGGGAACAGGGTCATGGCCTTTGAGTTGAAAGGCGTGACCAGGTGGCGCTCATCCACTTTCTTCAAATCAGTGGTAATCGCGCAGGCAGTCTTGATGCCTGATGCCTGGAACGGGATCACAGAAAGCGCTGTATAAAACACATAGTACTTATCTTCAAAAAAGGTGACGCGAGGGTCTTCACAACCAAATCTCTCCCAGTCTTCTACGGGTTCTATAAATGCCTCACGATTGTCAAAATTGACTCCATCTTTCGAGGTTGCCTTACCGATGATTGATTTAAGTATGCCAGGAGCGACCATTTGGTCTGGCTTACCAATTGCGCGGTAAAACAGGTGCATCTCCTTGCCTTTCATGACGGGAGAGGCATTCAGTACGGTTACCGATTCCCACTGGTGCTCATGCATCGGTGTCAGGATGGGATTCTTTTCATACCGTTTAGCTATGAACATATATGGTTAGTTAGTGATAAGTTACTCAGCCTCAAGTGCAATGCGCACCAGGTGAACAGGATTTGTGTGTTCGCCTTTGAGTGCAGAAAGGAAGTCGGCAAGCGGTGCCTGTGCGGCTGCAATATACTTGTCACCCCCTCCGTAGTACAAAAGGAGATTCTCGCCAATGATAGCTGCGCCGCAGACGTATACAACGCCGGGCTTCCAGTCGTTCTCGTACCACGCGTCAGGTGCCAGAAGTGGTTCGGGGGAGCGATACAAAATTTTGGTCGGATCGTTCAAATCCAGGAGCATTGCACCAACCTTGTACTTGTCAGGATCATTCTTATCCATCGCATGGTAGAACAGAAGCCATCCATCCTTGGTTTTGAGTGGCGGCGCGCCTGCCCCACGAACCCAGTTGTCCCAATGGTCTTTGCGACCGCTGCGTTGATATCTGCTTTCGACAAAAGTTCCCTCATCTTCAAAATCCTCAAGCCGGTCAACGTAATGTATGCGAATTTCTGGAGAAATAGTGTGGAGCACTGCGTAGCGACCATTAATCTTTTCTGGGAAGAAAACCCAGTTCTTGTGGACTTCGTTAGGTTTAGACAGAAACGCTGGGGCGCTCCAGAACCAGCGGCGCTTGCGAAGATGTGGTACGGCGAGCGACGTCATAGCCATGCGTACGAACCCCCATCCATCGAAGGCTACGAATGTCATGTACACTTTGTCATCAATCTGTACAGCGCGCGGGTCTTCGCATCCTGCCCACCCACCTCCAGACGGGTAATTGGCTGGGTCGTACACTTCTGTTCCGGGGCCGCTCGCTTCATGAGGGATTCCGAATCCTTTTATAGGCGCATAAACGGGGTAGGTGAGGCGTTCATCGAAATGAATACCATCCGCACTTGATGCGTACCCAATGCGCGAGACACCGTCATGACCCATAGCGCGGTAGAACAAATGGACACGTCCGTCTGCATAGAGTGCTGCCGGATTAAACACCGCGTCAGCTTCCCACCAGTTGTTCTGGTTTGGCGTAAGTATTGGATTCTCAGGTGCGCGTGAAAAAGGAAGTGCGCGTTTATACTTTTCGCGAATTCGCTCAGAAAAAAGGAGCACCAGCACTTGTATAAGAGCGAGCGCCGTCAACACAACGAGCCACAGTAGTATGTACGGGTGCTCGGTCATGGGTCTAGACGGTGCGACCGTACTTGTCTTCTAAACGAGTTATGTCAGCTTCATCAAACTCACCAAATGCAATTTCAAGAAAAGTGAGGTCGGCGTCTTCAGTAGCCTCGGCACGATGGACTGTTCCAGCGGGGATAAAGAAAGAGTCCCCTGCGCGTACTTCCCGGCGATCATCGCCCACGGTGATAAAACCTTCGCCTGCAAAGACATAGTAAAACTCGGAGCGCTTGCTGTGCTTTTGCAAACTGAATGCCTCACCAGATTTTACTACGATGCGTTTGACCGTCGTTAGTTCGTTGTGAGTGAACTGCTCAAAGCTTCCCCAGGGCCTCTCTTCGCGATGATAATGAGAAAGTTGCGAGAGTGCCTCGTTCATATGAATGCAGTATATATCTGTGCAGGCATGGGCTAGTGATATAGCAATACAGGGGTGTGCATATCCGCGTAGAAAGGAGTGTTGCGTACCACACGATTATGCGTAGTATTCGCATATGAAAAAAATTATATTTGCCGGATTATTGGCAACATTGGTACTCCCAGTGGCTGCTTCGGCGCATCAGACGCGCGTTATTGATCTAGACGGAACGTTGTACCAATTGACGGTCGGCTCTCTTAATGAGCCAGTAATAGTTGATGACAAAACAGGCCTTGATTTGCGCGTGTTCAAGATTGGCCCCACAGCTTGGTACAAGAATCGTGTCGCCAAAGGTGACATCCCAAAGAACGTCACACCTGTTGAAGGACTTGATGAGACACTGACTATTTCGATTTCGTCAGGCAAAACAATTAAAGAGATGGAAATGGCTGCAACATATGGGCTTCCAGGTGGCTACCAGACAACTTTCTACCCAGTAAATACGGCAGCGTTTACGTATCACATTGAGGGCATGGTAGAGGGTAAGCAGATGCATCAGATGTTTGCATGCAACCCTGCTGGACACGTCATGACTGCGGCAACGTCGTCAGAAGCCATGCATGAAGCTGAGGAATCTGCTCAAGAAGCACATGAGGCAATTGCTGCGCATGACGATGGAGAGATTCACCATGAGTCTATGGGAACCACCGTATACGAGCGTGGCGGATTTGGTTGTGCAAAAGAAAAGGCTGCGTTTGGTTTCCCTCACGAAACGGCAAGTATTGCCGCGGTGACGAAAGCAACGGAAAAAACACCTCTAGACCACGTGACTTTTGCGCTTGCAGTGTTGGGAGTTTTGGGCGCTGCGTTTGCAGCATTCAAGGCGCGTGCATAAGGTCTTTCTATGGCGGAAGCACTCTCAGGCCTAGCGCAGGGGAGTGTTTTTAATGCGGTATACTGACGCCATGACGCTCAAGGAAAAAATCGCGAATATATTCGCAGGAGATGTGGATGGATCCGACGCTGTGCGAGAGGTATACAGCCGTGACGCCAGTTTGTTTAGAGTGGTTCCTGAAATCGTCGTATTTCCCAAAGATGCGAACGACATTCAGTCCCTGGTTCGTTTGGTGCGCGAGGAAAAGCCTTTGACACCCTCGCTGTCAATTACTCCTCGTGCTGCCGGGACAGACATGTCTGGCGGACCACTCTCCAGTTCTGTAGTGCTTGATGTGACACGCTATATGGGCGCCTTCGGTGGCATTGACGGTTCGGTGGCCATGGCAGAGCCGGGACTCCATTTTCGCGATTTTGACAAGGAAACAAAGAAAGCAGGCTACGAACTTCCTAGCTACACCGCTTCGCGCGAGCTCTGTGCGATTGGTGGCATGGTGTCAAACAATTCCGGCGGTGAAAAACATCTGAAATACGGAAAGACCGACCGCTATGTTCAGGCGCTGGATGTGGTTTTAGACGATGGATCGCTGGCCCATTTCACACGGGTTGAGGGCGCTGCTCTCGATGAGAAGCTCGCTCTCCAGAATCGTGAGGGCGACATATATCGTCACATGGCAGAGCTCTTGCGCAACAATGCCGAAACAATCGAGAAGGCAAAGCCGAAAGTTAGGAAAAATTCCTCGGGCTATGCGCTCTGGGAGATTGGTTCGCCTGATAGCGGCTGGATGAACTTGGCGCGCCTGTTTGTTGGAGCGCAAGGAACCTTGGGCATATTCACGAAGGCCTGGCTTTCATTGGTTAAACCAAAGAAGTATGGGGCAATGACCATCATCTTTCTCGACTCACTCGATGACCTCGGAGATGTGACTCAATCAGTTTTGGCACACGACCCAGACAGCTTTGAGTCCTATGACGATCACACATTTTCGCTTGCCATTCGTTATTTTCCAGAGCTCGCGCTGCAGATGAAGACGGGTATCGTCTCTCTGGGGCTCTCACTCATTCCCGAGTTCTTCATGGTCTTGACCGGCGGCGTGCCAAAGCTTGTACTGCTTGCAGAGTTTCGCGCAGAGACACAGGAAGAAGCACTGAAAACTGCACACGTGGTCGCCGATGACATTCGTAAGAAGCACCCCAATCTCTCGCTCCGTGTTGCCGAAAACGATGCCGGCATGAAAAAGTACTGGAGTATCCGCCGAGAGAGTTTCAATCTGTTGCGCAAGAAAGTGCGCGGGAAGCGTACTGCTCCGTTTATCGATGATTTCGTGGTGCCACCACCTTGCCTACCTGAATTCTTGCCCAAGCTCAACGCAATTCTGGGTACCGTGGATAACATGATATATACGGTAGCTGGGCACATTGGGGATGGCAATTTGCACATCATTCCGCTCATTGATCCCGCACGTCCTGATGCAGTGGAGCTGGTAGAACGACTAAGTAAAGAAGTGTATGCGCTGGTCCTTTCCTATGGCGGATCGATTAGCGGCGAGCACAATGACGGTCTAGTGCGCACTCCATATGTTGAAGATATGTTTGGGAGTGACATGTACAGGCTCTTCGAGGAGACGAAACGAATCTTTGACCCGCTCTACATTTTCAACCCAGGCAAAAAAGTAGGAATGACGTTTGATAATTCAAAAATGCACCTTGATGTTGCAGCAGCCAAGGATCTCTCCTGAGATAGATGTGGCGCGTAACAATGGGGTATACTTCATAGCATGACCGATTTCTTAAAAATGGACGTGTTTTTTGTGGTATCCACAGTAATGGTCGTTGCGGTGGGTCTTTTGGTATCGATGGTGTTGTATCGTATCTACCGCATACTTACGCACGTGGATGACATATCAAAGCATGTCGCCGAAGAGAGTGCTTTTATACGGGAAGATATTGCCCAGCTGAGAGCCGATATAAAAGACGGAAAGAGCAAGTTCATGTCCACACTTTCGTTTTTAAGTAAATTCGGTGATACTGGTAAGCGTACAAGGACTAAAAAGCAAGATAACGAATAACTATGGCTACTAAGAAAGCAGGCAGTGTTGCACAAACGGCAGTAAAAGTAGGAGCAGGTGTTGCAGCGGCTGCTGCAGCGGCTGCAGGTTTTTTCTTTTACGCAAGTAAAGATGCGGCGAAGAATCGCAAGAATGCAGCTGCATGGGCAGGAAAGTTCAAGAAAGAAGTAATGGCAAAGGTGAAGGAAAGCGGTGTAGTAGACGCTGCAGCAGTGAAGAAGGCGGTCTCTGAGGTGGAGAAGATGTACAAGCAAGCAAAAAACATTGACGCTGCTGACGTGATGAGTGCAGCAAAAGAATTGAAAGGAAATTGGGATCAGTTAAAAGCTGAAATCGAGAAGGGTGTTGCAAAGGGCAAGAAACAGGCAACAACAGCTGTGAAGAAAGCAGTCAAGAATGCGACGAAATAGTGTTGGATGGTTAGAGTAAAGGCGCCCCGTTGGGGCGCCTTTGCGTTATGTACTTACACGGTTACTGATTTCGCGATGTTACGCGGATGATCAACATCGATTCCCTGGCGAACACCCAGTCCGTATGCCAAAAACTGAGCCACTGGGGCGGCTACGATGCCAAAAAGCTCTGGAGATGTTCTTGGTACCTGAAAGAATGCGCGCACCTTTCCCACGAGTGCCGCCGGCAGCTGTGTGCCTACCACAAAGAGTGTGGCGCCACGCGTAGCAGCCTCAATGAGCGCAATGGCACTCTTGTCGGCAAGGCCATCCTCGGGCAAGAACGCAATGACCGGTGTTCCTTCTTCAACAAGCGCAAGCGGTCCGTGCTTGAGCTCAGTTAAATGTTCAGCGTGGGCATCGATGTACGCAACCTCCTTAAGTTTGAGTGTCGTTTCGAGCGCTAGTGGATGTGCGTAGCCGCGCCCCAGTACAAAGCAGCGCTTTGGTAGTGGCACGCATTCCACAAACGATTGTAGAGACACTGTGTCTTGGAGCACCTTCTGTACCAACGAAGGAAGTGTCGACAGTTCAGCGGTGCGTTTGGCGATCTCTTCATGCGAGCACGATCCGCGAAGCTGCGCGACGCGAAGTGCGACGAGATACAGTGCAGCCACTTGGGCCGAGAAGGCCTTAGTTGATGCAACAGCATTTTCGGGGCCGGCGTATACGTATACGCCGGCTTCCACGAATCGTGCGATATCAGAGCCAATGCGGTTCGTGACACCAAAGGTGTGCGCGCCGCGCTGTGCTGCTTCCTCCAGAGCAAGGAGCGTATCGGTGGTTGTACCTGATTGCGAAATACCTACTACGATGTCGCCTGGCTTGGTGAGGTGGTCAGCGTGATGGTATTCCGAAGCCAAGAGAACGCGCGTCGGCAGCAATGCCACGTTTTCCAT
Organism: Minisyncoccota bacterium; assembly: GCA_018060545.1. Taxonomy (GTDB): domain Bacteria; phylum Patescibacteriota; class Minisyncoccia; order Phycocordibacterales; family UBA2100; genus JAGOVW01. The sequence continues at coordinate 12,986 of JAGOVW010000010.1, read as the reverse complement.
AAATCGCGCACCATAGCAGCCCGCGATATACGAAGTACCGTGTGCCGCAATGGTGAGCAGCGACGCACGTTGGAACGCCTCCACAATTGAACCGGGAAAGCGTTCTCTGGGGATCCGAAACGCTCCCAATTCGACTGATCCATCAGTACGAATGCGTCCACGGAGACAGTCGGTAATAACATCACGTTGCTGGTTAATCTCCAGAAGCATGCGATGCGGGTAGCCGCCGAAGCCGATATCTTCCTCGGTGAGCGATACAGGAGTAAATCGACCCTGCACCACTTCAGCATCAAGCCCGTGGATATCAACGCTTCCGTCAGCTGAAAGCGTCGCCATCTCTCCTTCGGCTAGGTACTGAATCTCATCTGCAAGCCCCACAAGAGCGATTTCATCGGAGGCAGCGTAGAGGGTACGGGAAGTACCTTTCTTGTAGCCGATGCATAGAGGAGAGCCGTGCCGCGCAATGACGAGTGGGTCACTAGGATCATTGGAAAGTACGGCGATACCGTAGCTTCCGCGAACATAGGCAAGGGCAGCACGCACCGCCTCTGCAAGCGTATTGTGTGTCCGTCGCTCAAGCATGATGAGTTGCGCTAGAAGCTCTGTATCACACTCCGATGCGAGAGAGATCCCCTTACGATTCAAGATGGATTCCAACTCCGTTATGTTCTCCAATGTTCCATTGTGAACAATGGCAATGGAGTTGTCCGCCGAGAAGTGTGGGTGAGTATTTACTTCGTTTACCTGACCATGGGTAGCCCAACGGGTATGAGCGATTCCGCGACTGCTTTCACACTGCATGGCCAATACCGAACTGGTAACCTTGGCGATTCCTTTACCCGTTTTATCTGGGTTGCGAATGCGCCTGAGGGTATCGTCTGCTAGGTAGGCAATACCGGCTCCGTCGTATCCGCGGTATCCAAGGCGTTTCAGTGCCAAGAGTAGTTGCTGCGGAACGTGAGTGCTGGTGCTCTTTCCAATCATTGCGGTTATGCCGCACATAGGGTGTCCTTTCAGTTAAAGGGCATGAGTGCCTACATACTGTATACAGGCCGCAGATTTATGCGCAAGGAATCGATTATCGTCGCTTTAGAGTGGGTTTTCCTTCAAGAACGTGCTAGTCTCATCGCATGTTAGTTGACGACGTCACGATTCACGTACGGGGAGGTAAGGGAGGCAACGGTATGGTTGCGTTCAATAAAATTCCCATGCACCTGGGTCCTGCAGGTGGTGATGGCGGCCTCGGGGGTGCTGTGTATGTGGAAGGTGTGTCAGATTTAGGTGCGCTATTCCCATTTCACAATACAAAAGATGTCTTTGCGGAAAATGGAGAGAACGGCAAGGCGCAATTCAACGACGGACACAATGGGGAGGACCGTATCATTAAGGTGCCCGTGGGTACCGTGATTCACGACCTCGAGCGAGGCACGGCTGAAGAGATTACTGAAGTGGGACAGAAGATAAAGCTTGCTCGTGGTGGACGTGGTGGTATTGGTAACTACAAAATGCGCTCATCCACGAATACCTCGCCTCACGAGCAGCGCGATGGCCGCCCCGGCGAAGAGAAGAAAATCAGGCTTGAGTTAAAGATGATTGCCGATGTTGGCTTGATCGGTCTCCCAAACGCGGGAAAGTCATCACTTCTTAATGCGCTGACTTCCGCAAAGAGCAAGGTGGGGAATTATCAGTTCACCACACTGGAACCTCACCTGGGCACCTACTACGGCTTGATCCTTGCCGATATTCCAGGATTGATCGCGGGTGCCTCAGAAGGCAAAGGATTAGGGGGTAAATTTTTGCGCCACATTGAGCGCACGAAAACACTGTTTCATTTGGTGGCTGTTGATAGCGATAATCCGCTCGAAGACTACCGCATCATTTTGAGTGAACTGCGCCAATACAACCCAGAACTTTTAGAGAAGCAAGAATACGTCTTTTTGAGCAAAGCAGATGAAGTATCGGCCGAGCGTCTCGCAGAGGTGCAGGCCCAGTTCTCCGATGAAGGCATCGAAACGCGTCCGCTATCAGTACTCGACGAAGAGACTCTCAAGCCACTCAAACAGATTTTAGGCGCCATTGTGCGATAAGCGTGTTGCGCGCGAATTTTTTTCTGTTAGGTTTCTTGCAGTTACAGCACGAGCAAAGCGAAAGGGTTCTCCATGTTCGAGAAACGCGTTTCAGTCCTGTCGAAAGTTGATTGGACGGAAGCTGAATCGGTATTCTATGAACTCATGTCGGGAGGATGGGCGTCGGGCACGAAACCATTAATTGCGCGCTATCCTGGGCACGTGCACATGCAACACAGCAAGGGGCCATTCAAGCTCATTGATATGTGGACGAAGACCCCGGGAAGCAGGCATAGCAGCGGGTACACAGTGCTCTACTATGACTGTATGTATGCAGATGATGCGCATATCGAGAACGACTATCAGCCGATCTGGACCATGCAGTATGGCGGATTCTATTCGAGGCCAGCAGCTGCATTTGTGCAGCGCGTGCTCTTCGATACGTACGCGAAACCGAGCGTACATGGATTCTGTGGCTGCCGCGGTCCATCAATGGTGCATGAAGGAGGGTTTGCATATGCAAACAAATGGGTCACACATTCCTCGTTCCATGCATTCTCTGGTGTAGAGATAGTAAGGAATACGCACCAGAATGAGATTGTTGGGCAGCATGAGTACATGGGTCGAGCGCATGTGACACCCGCCTGGGCTGAGAGGTAAGAAGTTGCACCCCGCGACATCGTCGCGGGGTGCATTCGTCTAAGGAATTAAGCAGCAAGTCGTCGTGTCGCTGCAATCTCACTGAACGCAGCGGCCAGGTTGCACAAGAAAGCAGACAGCGATGCGTCATCGCAGTGGCCTTGAGTGTAGACCGCGGTCATCCGATCGGTAGTTGTGCCATCCACGTTTCGATACGACTCACACGCGGGGAGGAGTATCGTAATGCTGTATCCCTCTCCATTGCAGGTGAGTGCGGCAAACCATTCGTACCCGTCACTCGTGCGGAGGCCCGCTGCCAGTTCAAGCGGCACGGATGCACTGAGTCGGTCGCTGAGTTCATGAAAGTGATCGCCGATGGTGCGAGGCTTGCGCGCCCATATCGAATGCACCTCGTTGAGGGCAGACGGGAACTGCGGCTTCAGACCATTGAGTGTAGCGTCACTATGCTTTTTATTGCACATGTCTTATCTCCTGTGTTTTTTCTTTGAGCGTTTCCTTAGTGAATATCTCAGAATATCTCTGGGAGTCAAGTTTCTGTGGAAAAGTTGCCAAAAAAAGACCCATTTTCAGCAAAAAAACACTGCCGGGCTATACAGAAATAAAAACATATGCTATTGTTTCGGCGTCGGCATTGCCGCCTTTTTAATTTATGGAAATCAGAAACATCGCCATTATTGCTCACGTGGACCACGGCAAAACCACTCTTACAGACGCCATTTTGAAGCAGGCTGGCGTAGTGGAGGAAGGGACATCCATGGACAGCAACGCGCTTGAACGTGAGCGTAACATCACCATTTACGCAAAGAACGCCTCTATCTCGTACAAAGACACGAAGATCAACATAGTGGATACTCCTGGCCACGCGGATTTCGGGTCTGAAGTGGAACGCGTACTCCGCTCAATTGACTCGGTATTGCTCATTGTAGATGCCCAGGAGGGCCCTATGCCGCAGACCCGTTTCGTACTTAAAAAGTCTCTTGAGCTTGGTTTGCGCCCAATAGTAGTCATCAACAAGATCGACAAGCCAGCCGCCAATCCAGATCGTTGTGAGGAGCAGGTATTGGAGCTATTTCTTGAACTCGGTGCCTCCAACGAGCAGGCAGATTTTCCTGTTATCTATGCTATAGGGCGCGAAGGTGTTGCGATGAAGAAGCTTGACGACGAGCGCAAGGATCTTTCGCCACTTTTGGATACGATTCTCACGCACATCCCGTCGTCTTCAACTCCAGAGCTCGTTGCAAAGCCACTACGTGCACAACCGTTCAACCTCGGTTACGACAACTATGTAGGCCGCCTTGCGATTGCACGTGTATATGATGGAGTTTTGAAGGTAAATAGCACCGTGTTCATCAAAGATGCAGAAGGAAAAGCGCGAACAGGCAAGATTGTGAAGCTTTTTGGTTTCAATGGATTGCAGCGCGTGGAAACCGAGAGTGTGGAGGCAGGCGACATTGCGTTGATTGCTGGTATTGCAGACATCACCATTGGTGAGACCATTGCGGATACAGAGGAAACTGAGGCACTTCCAGCGATTCATGTAGACGAGCCCACTATCTCGCTCACCTTTTTGGTAAACAACTCTCCATTTGCTGGACGAGAAGGAAAGTTCGTAACCACACGCCAGATCCGTGAGCGTCTTGAGAAAGAGCTTGAGATCAACGTCGGTCTGAAAGTTGATTTCACCAATAACGATGCGTACAAAGTATCAGGGCGCGGTGAACTACATGTCGCAATTCTTCTTGAGAACATGCGTCGTGAAGGCTTCGAGCTGCAGGTTTCTCAGCCTCAAGTAATTTTTCACGAAGTTGAAGGAACAAAGCACGAACCATACGAGGAAGTAGTCATCGATGTACCGTCAGAGTACCAAGGTGCCGTTATTGAGCGTCTCGGTCTGCGCAAGTGCATCATGACCAACATGCAGATTGATGGGCCAAACGTGCGCCTTACGTTCGAAGGACCTACACGTGGCCTTCTCGGCTTCCGCAGCCAGTTCATCCTCGACACGAAAGGAGAGGGAATCTTTGCGTCTCGATTTATCGAATTCCGCCCATACGCGGGTGATATTCAGAAGCGCGTTGTCGGTTCGATGGTATCAATGGAAAAAGGGAAGTCTTCTGGCTTTGCTCTGTGGAACCTGCAAGAACGTGGCCTTTTGTACATCGGCCCCGCTGTTGAAGTGTATGAGGGCATGGTCTTGGGTAACACGGCTAAAGGGGATGAAATGTACGTTAACCCAACAAAAGGAAAGAACCTCACGAACGTCCGTGCATCTGGGTCAGACGAAGCCATTACTCTGACGCCGCCGTTTACGCTCACCATCGAGCGAGGACTGGAAATAATGGCTGAAGATGAATACCTCGAAATCACCCCTGAAAACGTACGGTTGCGCAAACAGCCTGGCGTAAAACCTCGGTAGTTCAGTTAAGTTGGATTCGCACGTCTCTGGCACAGCGGCAGCTTAAAATTGTGTGCCTCGTTTACTGCCTGGTACTATAGGCATGTGTCGTCATTTCAGTATCACATTCCCACGTATGACAATGACCAACCATTCACGGTCATGTTTTCGCCATGTACGCGAGAGGTATTAGGTTTGGCAGAGGAGGTGGACGCAGCAGCTCGCGACATAGCAAGTGAGGCAAGCCGTCTTAATAAACCTGTCTGGGTATGTTTCAGTGGTGGAATAGACAGCGAAGTTGTGTGTGAATCTCTTCATCGGCAAGGAATACATTTTCGAGTGCTTACCCTTGAGCATGAAGAGGGAACGAACGAATATGACATAGCGTATGCAAAGAAGTGGTGCGCGTCGCATCATGTAGAGCAAAAAATTGTTTCCCTCAATATGGGGAAATTCATAAGAACTGAAATTGATCAGTACGTAGAGGCAGGATACATCGCTAACTATCCATTTCGGTACCTGCAATTGCGTTTACTTGAAATTATTGAAGGCATGGGTGGGTATGGAGTCTTGGGCGGCGGGGAGCATATGTACGCCACCGAGACCGTCGCCGGAAAGGAATCAATTGTTTTACATTTTCAAACAGGATATGCGGCACCACTCGAATGGTGTAGACGTCGCACCACCGCGCACGAGCCGTATTTCTTCTTCCGGACACCTGAGTTAATGCGCTCATATATGACCCAGCCCATCGTGTCATGTGCTCTTGAATATCCTGAAACGTTTCGGCATCAGGCGAATGCGTATCTTCTGAAAAGATTGGTCTACCACAGTACATGGCCCTTCATGGAAACGAGACATAAGTATGATGGATTTGAGCGTGTGCGCGACGTGGCACGAGCCCGACGCTTGCAATTAGAAAAACATTTTGGGAAACGCTTTAGTGTTTATACGTTACCAGTTACGGTGTTGAGCAAGCAGCTCACTGGAGATTCCGCATAAAAAAGGAGGCCCAGGGGGCCTCCTCTCGCTTTTCTAAATACCAGTGCGCGAACTGGTTTAAAGCGCATATCGGACGTGCCTTTGCCGCTAGTTCGTGGTCTGCAGACCCAGCAGTTCCTTCGCACGCGGAACCCACTTCATATACGCGATGGTTCCGGCATGTAGATTCAGATGGCGGGTGAAACGCGCGACGTGAAAATCTTCCCAGGCCGCAATCTGTTTCAGTGTGGTCACACCGAGTGCGTGGAGCATGTTTTCGTGCTCGACGGTGAGGCCAGGCAGCCGTTGCAGGCTATTGGCATGGATTTCCATATGCTGGCGACGGCGCGAGAAATCGGTCAGGCCACCGGCAGCAAGTATCTGCGCTTGCTCAATCCAGTTTTCACGCTCGATTCTGCCACTGAAGTCGAGGACGTCACTCGCGCGTTTGATGTCGGCGTGGGTCCAGTTTGCAATGTGCTCATATCTGGTGAAGCCCATTGCTTGAAGTTTCTTCTCAATCAAGACACCTATGCCCCTGATTCGTTTCAGATCATCTCCAATCACAGCTGGAAGATTCGATACTGCGGTTGCCGATACTGAGCGCGGAAAAGTCTCTTCAGGTGCGGGCGCGGGTGCGGCTGGTTGCGTCGCGAAGCGCACCAGAAGGTTCAGGTAGTAGCGGCCAGGAGTCACATCAACAGAGACTCCTTTTCCGTCCGCGAAGCGCAAAAAGCGCCCGTGTACCTGCATTGTGCAAGCGTTGATGGTGCGTGCTCCGTCGGACACGAGGGCACACAGTGCGCTGTTCGTGTGCCGTGCGCTGAGAACGTAGGTTTCGCCGACCTCCAGCGTCCGCACACAAACAGGGGCTTGTGGCGAGTTTTCGCCAAAACCGATGGTTGTGCACGCGGCACTCGCTGCCGTCTGGGCGGCATGAAGCACTGCTGATTCACGTGAGTGAAAGCTGAAGCCGTGACGCCGGAAGAAGGCAATAGTCTCTGTACTCTGGGCGAACTTCGTCATGTGCAAGTCTCCTTGCGTGCGATGCTCTTAAAGAGCAACCAAACAAAGTCTATCATTCAGGGAATAGAGTGTCTAGACAAGGGAAATGGCTTATGCTATAATGCCCCTAAGCACTCGAAAAACCTTTGATTCACTTTAGCTCTCAATGCTTGTTTCTCTGGTGTTAAAATACACATGAAAGATACTCCTGCGCCAGTGGCGCATACGTTTGAGGGTCTTGGTATTGCACCAAGCATTTTTGAAGTGATTACAAAACTCGGGTTTACACACGCAACGCCAATTCAGCACCAGGCTATTCCTCATGCCATCGAAGGTAAGGACGTTATTGGCGTAGCTCAGACAGGCACCGGTAAGACGCTTGCCTTCGGTATTCCACTCATCCAGCACTTCGCGAGTGGCGGTGAAGGAAAAGCACTTATTCTTCTCCCAACACGTGAGTTGGCAATGCAGGTAGAAGAAACATTTCTTAAGATTGGCCGACCTCTTGGTATCAAGACTGCACTCCTTATCGGTGGGCAATCAATGGGGCCGCAGCTTTCAGCATTGAAGCGAAATCCAGACGTGGTGATTGCAACGCCAGGTCGTCTGAACGACCACTTGGAGCAGGGCACCATTCGTCTCACCAGCGTGTCAAAAATCGTACTCGATGAAGCAGATCGCATGCTCGATATGGGATTCTGGCCTCAGATTAAGAACATTATTTCGTCACTACAGAAAGATCGCCAAACGATGCTCTTCTCGGCTACCCTCTCACGAGAGATTATGCAGTTGGCGACGCAGCACATGAAGACACCTGTTTCAATCGAGGTGGCACCACAAGGTTCGACTGCCGAACGAGTGACGCAAGAGTTCTTTATCGTACAGAAAAGCGATAAAGCACGATTGCTCGAGAAAGTACTCACCAAATTCACTGGCTCAACCATTGTGTTCACTCGAACCAAGCATGGCGCCAAGCGTCTCACTCAGCTGGTAAAGAACATGGGACACAATGCTGCTGAAATTCACGGTAACCGTTCACTTGGTCAGCGTAAGGATGCGCTCGAAGGATTCAAGTCGGGTAAGTATCGCGTACTCGTAGCAACAGACATTGCTGCACGCGGTATTGATGTGCGCGGTATCGAGTTGGTGGTGAACTTCGACATGCCTATGCAGACAGCAGATTACGTGCACCGTATTGGCCGCACCGCTCGCGCTGGGGCTGAAGGACACGCCATTACGTTTGCCATGCCAGATGAGCGCCGAGACATGCGTGATATTGAGCGACTGATCCGTCAGCCACTCACCGTAACGCCAGTGCCGCATGATTTGCCTGCCCATCGCAGTATGCCGGTCATGCAGGATGATGAGCCTCGACGATATGGATCTCGCCAATCTTCGGGCCGTTCAGGCGGTTCTTCATATGGCCGATCATCATCGCGTCCTCCTCAGCGAGAACGCTCATATTCTCATGCACGCTCCTCATACGGAGGCTCATCATCGCGCTCATCAGAGCCGCGCCGATTCCAGCCAACACGTTTACCTTTGCGACCTGAGAATCGTGATCGACAGGGTGATTAATTCAGATTCAAACACGAGAACGGGAGGCATTGCCTCCCGTTCGTGTTTTACTGTCGTCATGTGTTGGTACTCATGCGCTTTATCGCATCTGCACGTTGCTTTCGTTGGAGGTGAGTGATCACCATGAGGTGTTTGCGCAAGAAGGGCAAAACCTCGGTGTGAGGCAAGGCGAGAAGTCGTTGCGGATTCTCAAACAAGTACACCATGTTTCTCTCGATGCGCATTCTGGTTACTTCGCAGTACTCGTCGGGGGTAAAGGGAATGTACACACCTTTTGGATATGACTCGCCTTTGTTCAGACCGCAGACAATCATTGTTGTATGTTCTCGGACCCCTGTGTATCCAGGGGAGAGCAGGTACGTCTGCATCTGAGTGAGCACGTGAGGCTTTCGGTTGCCATCCTGGACCAACTGACCTTTCGAATCGAGGATTGTTGCCCACGCGTTGATATGGCGTGCAGCAATGAGCTCAAGAATGGATCGGCTATTGAGGAGTGGGGATACCGCACGCTTTGGTAATGAGCTTTTCATGTCACACCTCCACCAGGGGCCATCGTCTGTATGAAGCGTCCCACGGTGCGCACAGAGCGTCAATGAATTGCAAAGTATAGCTAACTGTGGTATAATTAAAAAAGAGTAAACAACTAGGGGAAGTGAAATGACAGTCGCGCTACAACCATCCCTAAAGGCAGGGAAAGTACTGTCCGTTGAGTATCGTATGCCGGCGGTGTCCTTCGGTCTTCTGCATAGCAGGGCGCACGGCGGCATAACCGTTGCAGCTTTGTATCCACAAAGCGTATACCTTTACTTGCGCGCATTGTGGCCACCAGAAAGAGCTTCGGTGCGTCTCGGTTTGGGCGATGACCTGGCGTTCCTTGAGGTGCAAGTGCCTCTTACTCAGGCGCGCTATCTTAAGCTCATCGGTGAAGCTGGCGAGGATTATGCCATGCCGCATCTGGGAACAGAGACACTCGTTGTGCCCGGGCACTTTGTTCGTGGCAACGCAGCGTGTGTCCGGCGTGCAATATCGCAGCGCGCCTATTGCAGGGTTGCCGTTATGGTGTGTGGTGGAGTTCCCGAAGGGTCGCTGACTACCGTGTATGCGTATGAGAATGTGTCTGCGCATGTGCTCGGCTAGTGAGACACCTGTCTGTATACGAGCGGCCACGATGTGGCCGCTCGCTTTTTTTATGAATCTATGGTATAAACGCCTTGTGAAATCAAGCAAAAAACTAGATGGCGCCAAGGCGAAGAAGCCGAAGAACGTCTACATATACGGCAAGCATGCCTTGCGAGAGGCTCTCACCGAGCGTCCTCAAATCATTGAGCGCGCATTTGTGGCACCCCAGGTTGACGCTCCTGATATTCTGAACCTCCTAAAAAAGAATCGTATTCAGACTGGTACACTCAGTGAATCAGGCGCGACGCGAGATATTCTTGAAGAAGCATCTCATCAGGGACTCGTTGCTCAAATTGATCCAGAAAAGTTGATGATTGCATTTGATACATGGGTTGACTCACTCGATGTGTCAAAGAATCCAGGCATAGTCCTTCTGGATGAAGTGCATGATCCGCAGAATGTTGGTTCAGTCATTCGCTCGGCTGCGGCCTTTGGCATCGAGGCAATCCTCATGCCTGAACACAATCAGGCACAGGTAACAGGGGCCGTAGTAAAAGTATCGGCAGGCATGGCTTTTCGCATGCCGCTCGTGCGCATAGGAAATGTAAACCAAACAGTGCGCGCTCTTAAGGATAAAGGCTTTTGGGTCTACGGTCTCGACATGAAAGGTCAGCCGGTAGAAAGCGAACACTTTGAAAAACCATCACTTTTCATTCTGGGAAACGAGGCAAAGGGTATTCGCGAGAAAACGCTTGAGTTGTGTGACATTCCTCTTTCGATTCCCATGAATCCTCGCGCCGAATCTTTGAATGCGGCAACCGCTGCGGCTATTGTGATGCATCAGTGGAGTGTGAAGAACACGCAAGCTCGAGCCTAGTATTGTCAATAAGCTAGAACCGTGGTTTGATGCCACGAGTTGCAACAGAAAAGGAACGGACACATGCCGCGGGTTACTGTACACGCGAATCACCCGATGCTCACCGATACAATACTTCGGCGCATGGGTGAGCAGCTTTTGATCATCGTCGCTTCCGCTCTCGACACATCAGAACACGACGGGTCGCGTGCAAAGCTCACTACGGCCGATGTGGAGGTGCTGATTCGTCGAGCCGGGCCGCTCGATCAAAACGTGCGAGCGCTCTCCATCAACATTGTGGCCAATGGCTACCCGTATCGCTCGAAGCAAAAGAAGAAGATAACGGAGGATATCGCGCTGCGGCTCACTTCCATCGATGGTCTGGTGCCGGATGAAGTGCTCGACATCTCGAGTGATGAGAAGAAGGGGTTTGTGTGGCTGCACCTCTCCGACGGTGCATTCTCGCTGTTCTAATCAACGTACTGTTTCAGGCCGCCTGGCATCGCCAGGCGGCCTTCGTCATTTCTCAGTGCTCGCGCTACAATACAGCCATGCACGTACGCAACGACCTCCATGCGACATGGCCACACTACGAACTGTTGGATTCGGGTGATGGTATGAAGCTCGAGCGTTTTGGTGACATAACCCTTGCGCGCCCGGAAACCCAGGCAATATGGAGGAAAGCCGACAAAAATCTGTGGGACAAAGCTGACGCGACCTATTACATGAAAGATGGAAAAGGCTCGTGGGCAGGCCCACACAAGCCGAAGGAATGGGACATTCGCTTCAATGAGGCAATCGCACAGCTTACTCTCACTAATTTTAAACATATTGGCATTTTTCCCGAACAGGCACCAAATTGGGAATGGATAGAGGGTAGTGTGAAGGGGGTAGCGAATAGGTTAAAAACGGAACCAAAAGTGCTCAATTTGTTTGGCTACACCGGAGTGGCGAGTGTTGTTGCCGCACAGGCAGGCGCCAAAGTAACGCATGTAGACGCATCAAAGCAGTCCATAGAATGGGGTAAGGAAAACATGCGGCTATCGGGGCTTCCAGAGGACGCGATACGTTGGATTGTGGATGAGGCATTGGTGTTTGCAAAACGAGAAGCACGTAGGGGCAACACGTATGATGGCATCATCCTTGACCCGCCAGCATTTGGCCGAGGGGCAAAAGGTGAGGTGTGGCACATCGAAGAAGATTTATCGAAACTGATGCAAGAACTTACCAAACTCCTCTCCCCAAAAGGATTCCTCCTTCTCAATGGCTACGCTGCTGGTTATACCCCCACCTCATTCCTACAATTGGTGGAATCGCATTTCCCTGGCCGTGATTGTGAGTATGGTGAGCTCCAGCTTACCGGTGGTGGTCGGGTGATATCGGAAGGGATTTATGTACGGCAATTTTGAAACAAAAAAATGGCAGGATGCTACGGATCTGTTTGCGGCGCCTGTGCGCAATCTTTTAGAGCAATTGCAAAGCTTAGATGTGTTAGTGGCGCCGATTGACCCATCTTTTTCAGATACTGCCGCGTTTTGCACACAGTATGGTGTGACACCTGCCCAATGCGCAAACTGCGTGATCGTGGAGGGCAAAGGGGGTGAGGCGAGTGTGTTCGCTGCGTGCATGGTGCTAGGCAGTATGCGGTTGGATGTGAACAGCGCAGTGCGTTCGGCTTTGAGTGTAAAGAAAGTGTCGTTTGCAAAAATGGAAGATGCCGTCACTAAAAGCGCCATGGAGTATGGGGCCATTACGCCCGTAGGGTTGCCACTCGAGTGGCCTATTTTAGTTGATGCCGCCGTTGCACTGAGCGATTGGGTGGTGATTGGGAGCGGTGTGCGGCATTCCAAACTAATCGTGCCAGGCGCCTTTTTTGCTACACTCCCTAGCGCGCGCATCATTGAGGCACTAGCAAAACCACGCGAGGAGGCGCCCTTATAAAGGTCGGTCTTTTTATATGTTATAGCGAGACCCCGTCTTCCAATTGGAAGACGGGGCATAAAAGGACGTGATCAGCACTGTGTTCCTGGTCGGCACGCCATGTTACACGTGATGATTTTTGCGCCGGCTCCAGAGCATTCGGTGCATGTCATGGGTCGGCCCAGGGCCTTGCCAATCTCTGCAAGCATCTGGTACTCGCGGCGTTTTTCCACTGGAATCTTGTCGAGAGAGATGACCACGCATTGCTGTGCAGGTGGCACTGTAGGAGGTGCCGCATGTTGCTCTTGTGCGTGAGAGTACGACCATGCGAGGCTACACGCGAGCAGAGTAGTTGCAGCGGCTTTCACCAGATTCATGCTATGCATCCTATGGCTCAGGGTTAACT
>JAGOVW010000009.1 GCA_018060545.1 Minisyncoccota bacterium | reverse complement strand
CCACCGCACCCGCATACTCACTGTTGTCGTGCCCGTCTGATGCGGATCCCACAAACACCTGTTTTCCGGTCAGCCTTCTCACGGCCGTAAGCGCGGTGGCACTTGCCCTGCCACCAATCCCGTCTGCATGCGGAGGTACAACCAGCCGAGGCTCACCACCAAAGCACACCACACTGTGCGGCACGGCAGCGCGCATCATGCAGTCAAGAGCAGTATCGGGCGATGCGTACGGGTCACACTCGGGAACCACAGGCTCGTAACCCAGCTCGCGCGCTTTCGCTACCATCGCGAGAACTGCCGTCTCATTTGAAACCAAGAGGATGTTCGTCACCCGTTCGAAATAGCGCTGATCCTTTGGGGTCTCGGTAAGCTCATAGTCGCCGAGTGCGTACTGATCAATAATGCGCTGTGCATCTAGAGCGGTGGATTCATCATAATATGTAGGCCCCGACGCAACGATGGAAGGATCGCCTCCGACAACGTCAGAGAAAATCAATCCAATAACGGTCGCAGGGTGCAGTACCTGTGCCAAGCCACCACCTTTAAGCGGCGATATGTGCCGGCGAACCACATTGAGCTCATCAATGGTTCCGCCGCTTTTTAAGAATGCTTGGTATAGACGCTCGCCTTGTGTGCGCTCTTCTTGTGAACCGCAGAGCATAGCACTGCCACCACCACCAACCACCACCAATACCAAGTCGCGCTCGGTGAGGGTCTCTCCAATGCGGCCAATGTGTGCGCTGGCTAGAAAATTTGCCTGCGACGGAAGCGGGTGTGTCCCTTTATAAGTAGAAATAACTGCGCAGCTATATTCTGCAGACCCAACCACTGCCCCATCTTTCACGCGTTCACCAAGAACTTTTTCAAGAACAGATGCGGCGCGGCATGCAACCTTCCCAAATCCGATGATGTACACGTGCTCGTACGCATCCAAATTCCATGAAGAACTCTGGATAGTGAGCGTGCCGCCCTCGAGGGTGATGTTGTTGAGGATAACTTTTTCCGTATCAATGGCGTCGTAGGCCGCTTCAACACACGTCAGAGCATCGCGCCGTGCATCGGTGCGCGCCAACTCCTGAAAGTTTTGTATATGGCGTGTCATGCAGGGACAACATTCTGCGGTTTACCGTCGAGGAAATCTTTTACATTGCACACGGTAACATCGACGATTTCGCGCTTGGCGTTTTTGGTATTGAAGGCAATGTGCGGCGTAAGAATCACGTTGGGCATGTGCAGTAATTCATGGGCAGCGACCAGTGCCTGAAATTGATTCACATCGTGATTCTCGCTCGTGAGTAGCGATGTTTCATCAAGGAGATCCCTCTCGCCTTCCACCACATCAAGACCAGCGCCCCCAAGCCGCCCTTCCTTGAGAGCGAGTACAAGCGCCTTGGTATCAACAATGCCGCCGCGCGCGGTGTTAATCAGATACGCACCTGGCTTGAACTTGGTGAGGAGCGCCTCGTTTACCAAGTGGTGTGTTGCTGGCAAATACGGAACATGCAAAGACACGATGCCACTGTTCATCACGAGCTCTTCCAGCTCCACGTAGTGCGCACCAACTTCCTGTGCAAACGCGTGGTTGTGATGCGGGTCGTAGAGCATCACATGCATACCAAATCCTTTGGCAATACGCCCCACATTTCTCCCAATGTTTCCCGTGCCCACGATACCAATGGTCTGTCCTGCCAAATCAAATCCCTCAAAATCCTTCACATCAGTAGTGCCTTCTGATCGTAGTCGATCATACGCGTCGTACACCTTTCTAGAGAGTGCCAGGATGAGTGCGAATGTAAATTCGGCCACGGTACGAACACCATAGCTAGGAACCGACACCACCGTGATGCCGCGGGCTCTCGCTGCCTTTGCATCAATATGGTCGTATCCCATAGAACGAGCAGCGATGAGTTTGAGCTGTGGCAACTGTGCCATGACGACCTCAGGAACCTTTGAGGCGATAAATACGCACAGTGCTTCAGTGTCTGCGGGGAGCGCGGTCTCCTCGGTAATAGAAGTTTCCAAAAACGTTAATTGGTGCCCAGGAAAAGCAGCCTCGTAGAGGGCACGCTCTTCGGCTTCACACACATCAAATACTATATGCATAGTTTTATGGTACCACGCACTTTTCCCTGCAAATGCAGCGTTTTGTGCACCGTGTTAAATATTGACACTACTTATATATAATAGTACAATATATCTCAGTCCCACCGAGCAACCAGGAGTGATCCCATGCTCATCGAAGACACCCTTCTCGTGCAGTTCAAGTTGTCACCCGACCAGGTACTGCCGACGGGGGTCCGCATTCGCGCAACAGAGACACAACAGGAGCACCAGGCACGTATCACCAGACGTGGCCGCACCATGGTGCTGGAGCGGCACGGTGCCACGCTCGCCAACCTCCCCGCGATCCTGAAGGACATGGGCCACCGCCTGGTGGACGTGTTCGCCCAGAATCGCGAGAATAAGGACGGCAAGCCGCATACACTGCTCACCTTCGTCTTCAGCACGCAGCCGAGAGAAATCTCGGAAGCGCGCAGTCGCGAGCTCGCCATGCACGACAATGACGGACTCATGACTGCCCTCTTTACGAACACTCGCTGGGGCACGGTGATTGCATACGGTACGAGCGACGACAGTGTCTCTGCCATGCTGATGAGCGGCGAGACCGTCTACCCAGAGCGAGTAATCACGGTAGACGACGCAACCGCAGCATCGTACGGACTGGTGGTAACGAAAGCCGGCCGTAATCCAAAGACGCAAGCGCAGCACGAAGAATACATTCGAAAAAAGAATGCAGCTGCGTAGTCTTTGTACGAACTCGAACGCCGGCACATGTGCCGGCGTTCTCTTATACCCAACAGGCGCAACCGTAGGTTGCGCCTGTTTTCATTTCCATCTTCCCACTAGTAGTCCATCCCACCCATGTCACTCATGCCATGGCTGTGGCCCTCCTTCTTTTCATCTTCTGGTTCGTCGGCAACTGCTGCTTCAGTAGTGAGGAGCACTGCCGCCGCTGATGCAGCATTCTCTACCCCACTGCGCGTTACTTTCACTGGATCAATGATGCCTCGCTCGATCATATCTACGAGCTGCGGCTCGGTGCTGTCGGCTCCTGCATCAAAGCCCCAGTTACCTCCCTTGTCCGACACCATCTTCACCACCGCAGATGCATCTTCAAAGCCCGCATTTTTTGCAATCTGCTTCATAGGTGCATAGAGAGCTTGCACCAAAATCTTGTAGCCGATCGAGAATTCATCGTGCGCGGTAGCATCTACTTTCTTCATCAGCTTGTCAGCCACCTTCACGAGGGCTGCCCCACCGCCTGCAACAATTCCTTCTGCAATCGCCGCCTTCGTAGCATTCACCGCATCCTCAATCTTGTCCTTCAGATATTTCATTTCAGTCTCGGTTGCAGCACCCACACGAATCACGGCAACACCACCTGAAAGTTTAGCCAAGCGCTCGTTCAGCTTTTCCTTGTCGAATTTAGATTCGGTCAGCGCAATCTGCTTCTTGAGCTGCTCGATGCGAGCATCAATGTCTGCCTTCTTGCCTTTGCCACCCACAATCAGCGTCGAGTCTTTAGTAGCGACCACACGCTGCGCGCGACCAAGCACATTCAATTCAACGGAGTCAAACTTCAAACCAACCTCTTCAGAAATTACGGTTGCACCGATAGTGGTCGCAATATCCTGCAGCTGCTCCTTCTTGCGATCACCGTATCCTGGAGCTTTGACTGCCAACACCGTGAACACACCACGCAACTTGTTGACTACAAATGTCGTGAGTGCCTCACCGTCAACATCGTCCGCAATAATCACAATTTCTTTCTTGCCGCTCTGCAAGAATTTCTCCAAGAGTGGCAACACTTCCTGAATTGAAGAAATCTTTTTGTCGGTGACGAGTACTGCCACATCTTTCATAACCGCCTCCATGCGTTCAGGATTGGTGATCATGTAGGCAGAAACGTACCCGCGGTCAAATTCCATACCTTCCACCAAATCAATTTCAGTACCGAGCGACTGCGATTCTTCCACCGTTACCACACCGTCTTTACCTACTTTCTCGATGGTATCCGCAATCGTTGCACCAAGCTCTTCTGATTCCGCAGAAATAGATGCCACCTGCTTGATTTCATTTTTTCCTTTGACTTCCTTGGCCATCTTGCGCAACTCCGCGACCGCATCCTGTGCTGCTTTTTCGATACCGCGGCGAATCATCACCGCATTTGCTCCCATGGCAGCGCGCTTCAAGCCTTCAGACACAATCGCCTGTGTGAGCACAACAGCGGTCGTTGTACCGTCGCCTGCCTTGTCGTTCGTCTTTGTGGCAACCTCTTTCACCACCTCCACTCCCATATTGGCGAACTTGTCTTTAAGAGAAATTTCCTTCGCAATAGATACACCATCATTGGTGATGCGAGGTCCACCAAATGACTTATCGAGCGCAACGTTGCGCCCTCGCGGCCCGAGAGTAACTTTGACCGCATTTGCTACGGTATCCACACCGCGCTTGAGTGCTTCACGCACATCCTGCCCAAAGAGAACTTGTTTGTTTGCCATAACGTAGTAGTTGATAGTTTTGTAGCTAGTAGTAGCGGAAAAATCCGCACATCACCCTATCCAATCACCGCGAGCACATCGCTCTCAGAAATGAGGTAATGCTTCTCGTCGTCAATCTCGACTTCATTGTCCCACCCCTGGCGGTACAGCACTGTGTCACCAACAGAAATACCGTCAATCGGACGGAGCGTGCCGTTCTCGAGCACCTTACCGGCGCCAAGCGCAATCACCTTCCCCTGCTTTGATTCTTTTTTCTTCGCAGAATCAGGGATGATGATTCCTGATGGCGTTTTTGTATCTAACTCGAGCGGCTTAATGAGCACTCGGTCTCCTAACGGGGTAACCCCTTTCGCACCTTTGTTCGCCTCTTTCTTTGCCATATGAAATTATAGTTACACTGAGCGAATAAATTGGTTTGCCGCGCACGCGATTCTAGCGTGGCAGAACGCGACGAATTATAGGTACACAACGCCGTATTGCCAACTTGACAGTATCTTGGCAGATACGTATTTTGAAACAAGCTTTAGCAACAAGAGGTGCATCATGTCGTCGGAAATACCGTATGTACTCGGCCAATGCCCTACATGCACAGAAATGCATGCAACACGATTCGTAGGGTTCCCCAATCGCGACGGCAAGAACCCTCCGCCACAAAGCGAGGAATGTGCGTACCTGATGGGCCAACACCGATCGAATGATGGTCGTGACTGCGCCGGATCGCACTGCACACCGCAGAAACTGGTGCAACCGAAGACACTCGATTATGCAGAGGCCTCATAGGCAACACCCCGCGGCCGGAAATCTTTCAGATTTCCGGCCGTCCGTTTTATCTGCTTTTTCACGCCCGACCCTTTTGACTTCCCCGATTGCTTTTGGTACCCTATGTCCGATGTCAGCACTCGCGGGGTATCTCCCCTACATACAGCTCACCCTTTCGGCGCTTCTTATCCTCGTCGTTCTTATGCAACGCACGGGCGCAAGCCTCGGCGGCGCATTCGGCGCAGATAACTTCTCGTCTGGATTCCACACCCGACGCGGATTCGAGAAGACGCTCTTCCGAGGCACCATGGTGCTGGGCATCCTTTTCGCGCTCTCAGCGCTTGCTAGCTTGTTTGTGTAATATTCGGCACTGCCTCGGGGCACTGTCGCACACGTATGGATATTTCTCCGCACCAAGAACCCTCGTCACATCCGCTTGTCTCAGAGCGTCGTTTTGCATTTCTGCAGCAGCTAGAAGCACTCCTCCCCACCTTTTCACCATTTGAACGTCTCACACTCTATGTGCTTTCTTTTGTTCTTGCCGTCAGTGCTTTTGGCATAGTCGCTCTCATAAATTACGAAGTGACGACCCCCATCGCTACACAAGGTGGCTCCCTCACTGAAGGAGTGGTTGGCACGTCTCGATTTGCAAACCCGCTACTCGCCACCTCTGATACCGACAAAGACGTGAGCGCTCTTGTGTTCTCTGGCCTCATGCGTGCACTTCCTGATGGAACACTGACACCAGACCTTGCAGACAGTGTTGAGGTATCAGAGGACGGCACCACCTACCTCTTCACCCTTCGCGCTGACGCTTTTTTCCACGATGGTATGCCGGTGACTGCCCAAGATGTGGCATTCACCGTGAACGCTGCACAGAATCCTGATTTCAAAAGCGTGAAGCGCGCAGAGTGGGACGGTGTGCACGTAGAAGCCATAGATGCACAGACCGTGAAGTTTACTCTTCCTCGTGCGTACGCGCCGTTTTTGGAAGCAACAACACTCGGCATTCTTCCTGCGCACCTATGGGAAAACGTCAGCCCCGCTGATTTTCCTTTCCATCAGCTGAACAAGCGACCGATTGGGAGCGGCCCCTACCAGATTGATGATGTAAAAGAAGACTCTTCTGGTGCACCCATCGAATACACATTGCACGCGTTCGACGACTTTACGCTTGCAGCGCCATTCATTCAGCGCATCACCTTACATGTGTATGCAAACGAAGACGATGCATTGAAAGCACTCGAGAAGCGCGACATAGAAAGCATTGCTGCCATCACACCTTCGATACTCCCCGAGGGAACAAACGTGCTACGCACACCACTACCTCGCGTATTTGCTGTGTTCTTTAATGAAGGCAAATCGGCCATCCTAGTAGACAAGAATGTCCGCCGCGCACTTAACGCCGCAGTAGATCGCCAAGCCCTCATTAACGCCTCGCTTTCTGGCTACGGCATGAGCGTAACCGGCCCACTCCCAAAAAACATTGCACCAGAGATATCTCCTACAGAGACGGCAAAGACCGCCGAGGAACGCCTCGATGATGCTCGCGCAATTCTCGACGCCGCAGGATGGATCATGGACGAAGAGAAACAGGTGCGCGTCAACAAAAAAGGTGTGCCGCTTGCCTTCTCACTCACCACAGCCGACACGCCCGAATTGTCTCAGACGGCTGAAGCACTCGCACAAACATGGCGCTCACTAGGCATTACCGTCACCATAAAAGTGTTCTCCACCGGAGATCTGAACACCACGGTCATTCGCCCACGCGAATATGAAGCGCTGTTGTTTGGTGAAGTGGTAGGCCGCGGCGCCGACCTATATGCGTTCTGGCACTCATCACAGAGAAACGATCCAGGACTCAATCTTTCCCTGTATGCCAACGCAAAAGCTGACCGCCTCTTGACTGAAGCGCGTCGCGAGACAGACCCTTCCCTTCGCAAAGAAAAGCTGCTAGAGTTCGCAGCAACAGTTGATGAAGATGTGCCAGCCATCTTCCTCTACGTACCAGAGTTCATCTATAGTATCCCTGATGACCTTTACGGTGTGTCCCTAGGGACTCTGACCACGGCTTCTGAACGATTTGCGAACGTCTACGAGTGGCACCGTGAGACCGAGCGTGTGTGGGATATATTTATCACTGATTCTGAATCAAAATAACAAATACAAACTATGAACCCTCAGCAACGACCAGCCCCTCAGCAAGGAGGGCCAGGGCGAGGCCCTCGTGGCCCGCGCCCACCGCACAAAGGTGGCGGCTCACGACCACCACGCGGTGGCGGAAGTGGCCGACGACTGCGCCCACCGCGCAACCCACACAAGCACCCTATGCGCGAAGGCGTAATGAACCGTGCGCACCAAGACACCATTCCACCACTTGCTGACGACTCTATCCGCATCATTCCTCTCGGCGGCGTGGAAGAAATCGGCCGCAACATGACCGCTATTGAATTCCGCGGCGACATCATTGTGGTTGACTGTGGTTTTGGTTTCGGTGAAAACGAAAACACTCCCGGTGTTGACTACATCCTGCCAAACACTCAGTACCTTGAAGACAACAAAGACAAGATTCGCGCGATGATTATTTCGCACGGTCACCTCGACCACATCGGTGGCATCCCGTACATCATCGATCGCATTGGCCATCCGCCAATTTACACCCGTAAATTGACCGGCATGATGATCAAGAAACGCCAAGAGGAGTTCTCATACTTGCCAGCCCCTATCATCCGCGAAGTAGAAGGCAACGAAACGGTCCAGATTGGTGGCTTGAAGGTTGCGTTCTTTGCCGTGACACACACCATCCCTGATGCCATGGGTATCATCATCGAAACACCGTACGGTGACGTGGTGGTAACGGGCGACATCAAACTCGACCACGAGAACACGGTTGTGGCTGAAAACGAAGTACGTGAGTTTGAAACATTCAAAACACGCAAGTCGCTCATGCTGCTCATGGACTCAACCAACGTTGATCGTCCGGGCTGGTCTATCCCCGAGCGCATCGTGCACAACACGCTCGAAAAAATCATTACCGAAACCAACGGCCGCATCATCATTGGTACCTTTGCCTCACAGCTCGAGCGCCTCATGAACATCGTGATGATCGCAGAGCGCTGTGGAAAGAAGATTGTCGTGGACGGTCGCTCTATGCGCACCAACATCGAAATCGTGCGTGAGCTCGGCATTTTGAAGCACAAGGACGACACCGTGGTTTCAGTTGACCACATGGAGGAATACCCTAAGGAGAAACTGGTCATCCTCGCAACCGGTGCACAGGGAGACGAGTTCGCCTCTTTGATGCGCATTGGAAACAAGGTGCACAAGCAGATTCGCCTCACCCCAGAAGACACCATCGTGCTTTCATCATCGGTCATCCCAGGCAATGAACGCTCTGTGCAGCGCCTGAAAGACCAGCTGGCACGCCAGGGCGCACGCATCATCACCTACCAGGCATCAGATGTGCACGCCTCGGGCCACGGTAACAAAGAAGAGGCACGCTGGATTCACCAGCAGATCAAGCCTAAGTACTTCATGCCACAGCACGGTCACCACTACATGCTCCGCGCACACGCAGAGCTGATGATGGAAGCCACCGGTATCCCACGCAACCACATCGTCATCCCCGACAACAGCTCGATTATCGAAATCCAAGAGGGCGGCAACAAGCTCGTACTCCTGCGCGAAAAAGTAGCTGCGGGTCTGCGCGTCGTGGAAGGCCAATCAATCAGCGAGCTCTCGGATGTGTTGATGCGCGATCGCAAAGCACTCTCACAAGATGGTTTCTGCGTCGTGGTAGCGACAATCGACCGCCGAACCGGCCGCCTCCACAAGTCCCCTGACATCATCTCTCGTGGCTTTGTGTACCTGCGCGACAACAAGGATCTGATGGATCAAACACGTCTCATTGTGCGCAAAAGTGTAGAGACTTCAATGCGCCCACCAAAAGGCGGCGATTTGGATCGCGCTCGCGACGATCTCTCTGATGCAGTTGCACGATTCCTCTTGCAGCAAACGCACAAGAACCCAATCGTCATCCCCGTTATCGTCAGCATCTAGTGCTGTACCAGTGCTACACTGTGAGCGATGCGGATTCATCGCCCACTGTTAGCATTTGAGTTTCTTTTCTTCGGCGTACTCGCGATTACTGCGTTCTACACCACGCCGCTGTTTGTCGACAAAGGCTTCACCGAACACGAAATCGGCTGGTTTTTCATTGTGGCCTATGGCGTCACGATCCTTGGCTTGATTCTGGCACCCTATGCGATGCAGAAGTATGGTAATCGCACCGTATCACTGTGGACACTTGCTGCTGCTGCAGCGTCCCTCATCACCATCCCGATTGCCACACCAGTGGTTGCCCTTATCGCATTTGTAGTGAACACCGTGTGCAGTCTTATTCTCTACACGTCTCTCGACATTTTCATTGAGCAAACCACCAAGCACGAAGGTGACACGGGTATGTTGCGCGGCATCTTCTATACCGCGTCGAATCTTGCCTTTGTGATTGTGCCTGGGCTTGCAGCGCTCTTGGTAAACCTACATGGCTACAGTGGCCTATATGCATTCGGTGGCCTTGTACTTCTTTTGTGTTTCTTCATTGTCTACGCTGGGCTGCGCCACATTCCCGAGGCCCGCTATCACCCGCTCGCTATTCCCGCGCTCGTTCACACACTTAAAAAGAAAAAGGATGTGCGTAATATTTTTATAGTGCAGGCACTCTTGCGTACGTTCAGTGCGCTCATGGTGGTGTACATGCCGGTGTATCTCACGGTGCACTTGGGATTCTCTCTGGCTGAAATGGGTCTCATTTTCTCAATTGCCATGGTGCCGTTCATCTTGATTCAGCTGCCCATGGGATTCTTGGCCGACACACGTTTTGGTGAAAAAGAATTTCTTTTTGCTGGGCTCTTGATTATGGGACTCGCGACGCTCGCCATTCCGTTCGTTACTCTCCACACTTTTTGGGTGTGGACCGCTCTTTTGTTCGCTACACGTATTGGAGCAGCAAGTGTTGAAATCATGAGCGATGTGTACTTTTTCAAACACATGAAGGGGGCTGATGCCGGCATCGTGAGCGCATTCCGTATTCTCTTCCCCCTCTCATACGTGATCACCCCGCTCATCGTGGGTGTCCTCCTCCTTTTCACCGATATCGAAGTACTCTTCGGCGTCTTGGGTGCCATGATTATCATCATTGGCCTTCCAGTGACACTACTCTTGAAAGATACGAAGTAGAAACGCAGGTGTTACATGGAAATGCGAATGCGAGCCAAATCTACAGCCATAGCCAGCATCTCTGGTAGTCGCAGGTGACTTCTGCGATCGTTGTTCCAGACGACTGCAACTTCATCGATGTGAAAACCCTCTTTCTGTGCGCGTCGCAACACTTCAACATCAAATGCCCAGCGCGTGGTGAGCTGATTTGAAAAAAGCCTGACCGCTGCTTCAGCAGTAAACGCTTTAAATCCACATTGGGTATCTTCAACAGCAGTCGGCGCAATCAGGCCCACAATCAGGCGAAACGCTGCTCCTAGCATCTCCCGATGCACCGGTTGGCGCAGTGCCACCATAGCGCCCTGTATTCGTCGGGACCCTACCACTACGTCGGCACCATCTCGAAATGCAGTATCGAACGCATCCCAATGGCTAATGTCTGTTGAATTGTCAGCGTCCATGTACAGTCGATGTAGCCCCCGAGCCCTGAGCATACCTGCAGCAACAGCGGCACCTTTGCCGGCGTTCTTGGGCAGTTGAACTATAGAGAAGTTGGGCCATCCAACAATCTGTTCTGTAACGACTGAAGCCGTCGCATCGCTAGACCCATCGTCAACTATGATGACCTCGTAGGGGTACGATTTTGCCGCCAAATATTCATGCACCCGCATGAGAGTTGGTTGGATGCGCTCGGCCTCATTGTAGGCCGGTATTATCACCGACACTTTAATGTCGCTGACGGAAGACATAAAAGCGGGCAAATGAAAAACCCCAGAGTGCGGTCGCAGCAGCGGCAACAAAAACTGCAAGCACATCATGCATCCCGAGAAGATTCACGAGAGTAAAATGTACACCAACGTTGAAGAATATCCCGAGGCCAACCGTACCATAGAACTGTATTGCCTCTCTCGCAGTGACACGGTCTATGCGCCCAAAAGTAAAACGGCGGTTGACCAGGAGACTGCCGCCTGTCGCAATCAGATAAGATACTGCTTTGGCGAATGAACGCCAATCTCCGGCAACACCAAACACGCGTGTGAAGCTCGCATACACTACCGCATCAACAATTGTATTGAGTACGCCAACCAAGCAGAAGCGGATGAACTGCATCGGGATTGTGCGCGATCCTGGGGTGTCAATCAGATTCGTCATGCTTGGTCGCAACACGCCGTTGCCATTCAACCGGCAACACATTAGCCCGTCGAGCTGCAATTGCCGTTAAGCATAGCATAGCATATGATGCTCTTCATGCAGGCGCCTCACACAAAATCCGAGCCAACTGCCCTAGTCAATATGGTGAATGCTGGGTTTTGGTGGTGTGCAGCCACTGTCGTCCTGGCGGCATCCTTCTTTCTCTTCAATCTTGGAGGGGAAGCATTCTTCGATTATGACGAAGCGACATATGCGCGGGTTACGGTGGAGACCCAGCAGTCGTCTGACTTAATGACACTTAGGTTGTTGGACAGGCCGTGGTTTGAGAAGCCGCCACTCTACTTCTGGCTCTCCATGTTCTTCGCCGAGATCTTCCCGACACCTGAATTTGCGTACCGATTTTCGTCAGCACTGGCAGGAATCGGCAGCATCATACTCGTGATGCTGATTGCGTATCACCTCACGCGTCGCTACCCGGTGGCATGTGTTAGCGGTCTTGTGCTTCTATTTTCACCGCCGTTCTACGAAGCGGCCAGACAAATGCGCCTGGACGTCCCCGTCACGCTCACCATCCTCATTGCCTTTTATGCATTCCTGAAAGGGCTCGAACGACCACGATGGATGTTAGGTATTGGATTGAGCCTCGCTGTGGGGGTCATGTTCAAGAGCATCATAGCCGGACTAGCGGCACCCATCATTCTGATTTGGGCACTCGTCCATCGCAACTTTTCTTGGCTCAAGATGCCCCAGTTATGGATAGGTGCATTCTTGGGCGCGGCTATCGTGGCGCCATGGCACGTGTACGAGACGATGCAACACGGCGCAACATTCTGGGCAAGCTATCTTGGGGAACACGTAGTCAATCGCTTCGACTCAAACATCTTGAAAGGAGCGTCAACCGGCTCAAACATGACGTACGTATCGTACTTGCTCCAGTTCGCGCTTCCATGGACAGTCGTCTTCGTTGCTGGGCTAGTTCCACTAGCTGCCCAGCGTGACAAAGAGGAGAGCCGTCCGCTCATCGGTTTGGCAGCTGCGGCCCTGTTCATTCTCGGAATCTTTCTGATCGCAGGAACGAAGATCTCCTACTATCTCACCCCAATGTACCCGTTTATCGCGATGTTCATCGCCATCGCGGGCTTTGCCTTCTACGAAAGGATACGAGGTGAGGCGTACGTGGTAGGGTTCCACTTCATTGCGCTGATAGTGGTTGGCATCGCAATCGCAAATACGATCTTCGTTGGCTTCCACCATCAACATCAACTGGCATACAACTATGCTGGCGCCGAAGCTGAGCGAACAATAGGACGGATCGTTGCGGCCGCTCCCGCTGATCTCGCCATCTATACGTACGAATGGCCGTACTGGGAGACACTCCGCTACTACAGTGGCGGTCGCCGCATCACCGGCATAGAGGACGACCAGATTCTGGATAGACCGTTCTTCCTAGTCATTCCGAGCGTGATTTACGCAAAAAACCCGTTTGATCCGGAATTGCAGAGCCACTTCACCATGAGCACGAGCACCGACATCTTGACGCTACTGATGTTCACGCCTTAGCCCACACCTCCCCTTTGTCGCGAAGCCGCTGCTCAACTGTAGCCACACTATTCTTTGAAGGAGCTTTTAACTCCAGCCTCCCGTTCAGAAATTCCCGGTATTCAGGATCGATCTCAATCAATGGATTAATGGCAATTAGACGACAGAGAAATGACTTCAGAGTGGTCGGAGAATAATTTCGCTCTCGCAAAGCTGAATGGCGTATATTTCCGTTCTCGTCGCGATGATAGATAACCATCAGCGCGCCTCCATACCATGGGACTGCAAATTGAGGAATCCGGTACACATAATGGATGCTGAGGACATCTACAGCATCCAACCCAGAGTCTTTGTACCCGCGATTAATCAGCACTCTCTCGTCGCGTATTTCAAGATATGTAATCTACTTATCTCTTAAAGTAGACGCAACCACCAAGCCTGACGCAAGACATACGATCACCGCTATGCAAAGAAAAACAAGCCATGTGATGAGGAGATCAACAAACTTCGCTTAAAACGCGTGGAGCTTCTTGAGCAGATCCCTCTCCTGCATAAGAAGGAATTAGTTGATGAGAGTATCATCCACTTCTGTAATGAGGCAAAGTCCCAATTTAGACGATGCATGAACTTTGAGACAAAGCATGACTTCCTACTCAAGAATATTGAGAAGATTGTTTTGCTCAAGGATCACGTAACAATATACGGGAGTGTGCCAATTTTGAGCAAGGCGTATGAGGATCCTGACCAGACAAGTGCGGCAAGCAAGATCGAGTTTCGGATTGAAACCAAGGTGAATAGAATCGAGGCCAGAGCGGAGCAGGTGCGAAGCGGGAGAAGTCCGAGGGTGACGGTAAATTACTGAGAGTCGTTATCTTAAAATTTTTCCTTTCGCGCCGCAATATCTTCCTCCTCACCTTTTTTGGTCGTCTTAAACCAGTAGTAATTGTCGGGATCAGGTTCGCCAGAGTGTTCAATTTCATGCTCTAGTCGTGAGCGCTCCAATTGCACTAAGGGATAATCCTGTGGGGGCTTGTGGTGCATCACAGACAACTTGTCGTCACGGACAAGCTCTTCTGTTGCATCAAGAAATTGTTTGCGCAATTCGGGTGTATCGCCATCTGCTGAGTCTTGTTTTACGCTACCCCATAATTCCCAAGACCCGTATGCGTCTTCAGAGGCAAGTTCTATGATAGTTTCAATTATTTTTTCTTTAGTCATGGTTTTTGATTACGGTTTAAGTGTCGGATTACCTTGTAGTGGTATGGGCGGCGATAACTTTCCACCATCTGAAACACGTCCATATGGTCCTTGCTTGACTGGGTTTGGGTCTGTTGGCTTACCTGGCATTATTCTCACTTGGTCACCCGGTCTATTTGGATCAGGATAGCGCGTTCCTTCTCCTCCTTTGCCTGGATTCGATGGTTGACCTTCCAATCCCTTTTCTTTCATTATTTTATCAATTTCCGCAGGGGATTTCCCTTGAATATCTGCGGGTTGAGGCATCTTTGATTCGGGCTTGCTTAAATTAGCAATTGATTTACCCAACCAATCACCAATTATATAGCTTGCAATCCCGCCAATTATATAGCCCCCAATGACACCAACGGGCCCAAATGGGGCGCCAATCTCCGCACCGGGGAGAGCGAGCGCCTGAAGTCCGTTTGGATCAGTATACCGAATGGGATTATTTTTTCCATACGAGTAGCTATTGAGCATTTGCGGATCGGCGAGAAGCATTATCTGACCCTCTTGTGACAAGGTAATGCGCCCATTAGTCTTTCCGTTTTGATTTATTTGACTCCATGGATCTTGAGTCGAATAGACTCCGAGGATTTTCCCAAAGTCCATTTGAGTAAATCGATTATTTTGATCTGTTCCTAACGCATTTACGAGAGGATCTTGACTTAAAAACTTTCCGTTGCCTCCTGAATAATACCGATTCTGAAGATACGAAAGCGAAGTTGCCTCGTCAAAGGGCTGCCCGATAAACTTGCGCTGCTCGTCGAAGGCGCCGCTCTGGTATCGCTGCGTGCCATACGGGTAGTAGTCAGTCACTTCCACTGTGGCTTGACTGCTGTTGGTCAGAACATGTGTGCCGCCAAGGTGATCAGTGTGGATGTAGTAAGTGCTGGTTGCCGTCCCATTTCCTTCTATCGTCGTGACGAATGACCCATCCGGCAGCATCACATGCGCCGTCGAGGTAGCCCCCTTCACATTGTAGAATCGGCTCGGGAATGTTGTTGTGGAGACTCCAGCACCCAGAGCGATTCGCTGGTTCTCGTGGTCATACGCATATGCCCAGTTCGTCACGCCGTCGGTCGACGTTGCCATGCGATCACGATAATCCCACCCATACAGCGTTGACCCAGAAGCGGTCAGGTTGCCGTTGTTGTCATAGCTGTAGCTCGTGCCGTTGATGTCGGTTGCGGCGTGTGGGTTCGCATATCCAGTGCCCGCGTAGGTATAGATGCCGATATCGGACTTGTTCGTGATGTTGCCGAGAGCGTTGTACGCGTACGTCTGCGAGTACGGCAATGAATCGGCAGCAGTTGTAGATGCCGAGGTCAAGCGATGCAAATCGTCGTAGCCAAACAGCGTCGTATGCCGCGTTCCTGCGGTCGAGGTGTCTTCGATCTGCGTGATATTCCCCACCGCATCATACGTGAAGGTGAGGTACTGCAGACTTGATGAAGCTGCGGGGATTGAGCTTGCCGCAAGCGAGAATATGCCCGCACTGCTCCAGTCGCCTTCTGCACCAAAGTTGTCCCAGAATTTGATGCGCCAATAGTAGGTGGTGGAGGAAGCAAGCGCAGTTCCGCCGTAGCTGATCTCAGGCGAGGTAGAGCCCACATTCGTGCTCGTCATACTGGTCTTGCCGCTGTCCCACAGGAAGCTTGACCACCCCGTTGACGTTGCCACCTGGAGTTTGAAGTAGGGAGCGGTGTTCGTTGCATCCTGGTCTTGGAAGATGGCGGTGAATTCCGGTGTGGGGTCGGAGACGCTGGTCGGATTGGTGAGACCTTCGGTGAGGAGTGACGTTGGAGCACTCGGCGCGTGGTTCGCGACGTGCTCAACGACAAGCTTTGGATCGCTCGCTGTACCGGTCTGATCGGCGTAGTAGCCGCCGAAGTCATCGCGGGTGTCTGACGCCCACGTCGGCGCACTGTTGTCGAAATCCGCACTCACGCGCAAACCAAACCAAGTGTTCCCTGCGGTGTTCACATTTCCTTTGCCCGTCGTGTTCAGAGCAAAGTCGTTGTAGCCCGCAGTATTCCAAGAACCAACTGCTACCCTCGCGCTCGACTGCTCAACACCATCCCAGCCGGCAATGTTGTAGTCCGAGTCAGTCAAATCGGCCGGGTTTGCAGGCACATGATGATCCACCACGGCACTCTGATTGTTGAAGCCGGTTGCCTTGCTCGTCCCATACACAGAGAGTGTTGCAGCGGTGATGGTATCGGCGCCAAGTGCCGCCGTATTGAAGCCAAAGATTGATCGGTGCAGGCCTCGCCAGTTGTTGGATGAACCCACCCGCGCCCAGAGGCGCAGGACCTCACCTGAGCTCACTGTAGTGTCTTCGTGATAGTTGCCGGCACTGGAGCGCAGTGATGAGAACGATTCATCCATTCCCGCTCGTGCGGAGAGGCCATCGACCGGGGCGGTGGTGCCACCGCTTGGATAGAAAGTGGAGGTGGTGCGGCCAAGTTTCCCCGGCGTGATGTTTTCGCTGCTGTGTTTAGTCTGCATCACCGAGAGCGTGTGCGAGAGGGATTGAAGAATTGCAGCGCGCGGATCTTCACGAAGAGTGCGCACGTGCGTCTCCCCTGTATCTTGATCCACCCATTCGCGGCGAATATCTCCGTTCTCGTCGTCCACCAAAACGGGGGGATTGAAGAAGCGGAATCTCTCGATATCAACAGTACCATCGACACCAAAGCCGATTTGTCCCTGTGCATCCCAGACGCGGGCATATATCTGTATGCCACCATCGATTGGATCGACACTCACTAGCTCAAGGGTGTAGTCCCCTGCTTTCGTTTCCCGTACATCAGCCAGACTCGATACAACGGCACGGGATTTGATAGCGGTGCGCTCTTCGTCGCTCTTGCCGGCGAGCTGTGCCTCGATACCGACAGGGACATCAGTCACTTCAACTACCAGAGGATCAGGGACGACTTCCTCAACTACAGGCTCAACAATCGGTTCCGTTTGTACAATATCAGGTTCCACCGCAACTGAACTGATCGCCAAATCATCGATGATGGTATCGAGTGGCTGCTCTGGCGCAAGGATTGTCAGACCTTCTGGATCACCACCCATGCCCACGGTGGTCGTCGCAGACATGATACTGCGCAAACGATACATTTCGAGTGGATCGTATGTGCGGGTGGTTTCGACCCCGTTTGCATACTGGCGGAACGTCTCCGCACCCGTGGGTGCGTAGTCGAGGTTGGTGACGAGGTATTGCCAAGTAGACGTCGCTGCTGGCTTCATATTGATAGCATCGATCTGGCCAGCTGCGTTGAATTCATACGCAATCTCCATACCGTTCGGGTATGTGAGCGTGGCCAGATTCCCCACGCGATCATATGTCGAGCTCGTCGTGAAGCTTCTGCCGCCAACCGTCCTCACCTCGCTCGCCTTGTTGCCATGCGCGTCATACGCGTATGTGGTGAGTGCGTCGGTCGTGCTGGCACTGCAGAGGCGCCCCACTCCTTCACTGCACGAGTCGTATGTGTAGGCGATCTCGGTGCCTGAGGCGCCAGTGAAATCTTCGGTGAGCGGGCGGTTCAGATCGTCATACGTGAAGTTGACGGTCTGACTCTTCCCATCCACGCGCTGCGTGGCGTTTCCGGCAAGGTCATACGTGAAGGTACGCGTACCGAAGGTGCTATCTCCCGAGGCATGCAGGTCTTCGCTTGCCGTGAGGCGTGAGAGACCGTCATAGGTGAAATTGCGGAGGTTGCCGAGCGCGTCGGTGATGCTGGTGAGGTTCTTGAGCGGGTCATACGTGTAGGTGGTTGTGTATGTTGAGCCGCCGTTGTGCTCGGCAACCTCTTTGAGGTTTCCATGGGCATCCGCAACAAAGCCCTTCACTTCCCCATTGCGATCGGTTGCGGTGTCTGTCCACTGGTCATATGCATGCGTTTCAGAGCCGCGCACATTCGTGATCGCTGTGGGTCGATGGAGCGCGTCGTATGTGTAGCTCACGAGAAGCGCAGTGTTCGTAGTCGCGACACTGCGTGGTGCCCCTTGAGAGAAATATGGCAGTGACTCGCTCGCGAGGAGGCCGCGCGTGTCATATGAGAAGTCGCGCACCGCAAAACGTGCACTGTCGTCGAGCACGAATGACGCGGTGGTGGTGCTCCACTCTCCTTCCACGTCAAGATTGTCCCAGAATTTGATGCGCCAGTAGTATGAAGCTGGTGAGAGTGCCGCACCTGCATAGCTAATCTCCGGTGAGGACGAGCCTGCCGAGGTGGTGGCCATACTGCTCTGCCCTGAGTCCCATACTGGGCTCGTCCAGGTGCCCGCGATGGTTGATAGCTGGATGCGGTAGTAGCGAGAGGTACTGCTGGCGTCATGGTCGTTGAATACCGCGGTAAATTCTGGTGTTGGGTCGGTAACGCCCGTAGGGTTGGTTTGTCCTTCGGTCTGCAAGTTGGTCGGCGCAATGGGCGCAGAGTTCGCGACGTGTTCAACGACGAGCTTGGGGTCGCTCGCAGTACCGGTCTGATCAGCATAGTAGCCACCGAAATCATCGCGCGCATCTGACGCCCACGTGGGTGCACTGTTGTCGAAATCCGCGCTGGTTCGTAGTCCCAGCCAGGTATTTCCCGAGCCGCTGATATTTCCTTTCCCCGTCGAGTTGAGGGTGAAGTTGTTGTAGCCGGAGGTATTCCACGAACCGACGGCGATGCGGGTGCTCGATTGCTCGATACCTGCCCAGCCACCGATGTCGTAGTCGGCATCGACGAGGTCTGATTGAGTCGCCGGTACGCGGCGATCCACTACGGCACTTTGATTGTTGAAGCCGGTTGCCTTGCTCGTCCCATATATAGAGAGCGTAGCGGCGGTGATGGTGTCGGAGCCAATCGCTGCAGTGTTGAAGCCAAAGAGCGAGCGATGCAAGCCGCGCCAGCTATTCGTGGCACCAATGCGTGTCCAGATACGGAGCAATTCACCGGAAGATGTTGTGTTGTCTTCGTGATAGTTGCCCGCGCCAGAGCGCAGACTCGAGAATAATTCGGTCATGCCCGCGCGTGCAGTGAGCCCATCAATCGGTGAGGAGCCCGTGCCACCATTGGGATAGAAGGTGGAGGTGGTACGGCCAATTTTCCCCGAGATGATACGCGATGCATCATGCTTCGTCTGCATCACCGAGAGTGTGTGCTCGAGCGATTGCAGAAGTGCAGCCTTGGGGTCTTCACGCAAAGTTCTGGTGTGTATCTCGCCGGTGTCCTCATCTTTCCACGTGCGAATGATGGCACCCTTCGGATCGTCCACCAACACCGGCGGATTGAAGAAGCGGAAGCGCTCGATCTCAACGGAACCATCAGCACCGAAGCCAATCTGTCCGTTCTTGTCCCAGACCTTGGCGAACAGCTGTACGCCGCCATCGATTGCTTCGGTTGAAAGGATTTCAACTTCATATGCACCGAGAGGCTGGCGAGGGAGAGCACCAATCTTCGCAAGTGCTGCCCCTTTGATATGTGCCTTCTCTTCAGCGCTCTTACCGGTGAGGAGCTCATCGAAATTCTCGAGCACCGTTGCAGGTGCTACAACCACTTCTTCCACGGGCGCACTCACCGCTTCAGTGTCCACCCCCACGAGCATCCCTTCAGTATCCCCGCCCACGCCAAATGCCTCTTCAGCCTCAATACGCACTTGGATCTTTCGCCCCAAGCCGTCGAGGTATGTGTAGCTGTCGCGCGCAATCGCCGAGGAAAGATGGTCGGTGCGCTTCACCGATCGAGCACCTTTGGTGTCGGCGTAGACAAATGAAGTGCTGGTTGCCAGTGTCGAAGGACTGGAGAGGTCGGGACGCTGCTCTGCAACAACGCGATCAGCCGGGTCATACACACTCTGGTACACCCGATTGTTTGGATCGGTTGTGCGCACCACTTTGCCGGACGAGTAGTCATACGTGCGGCCAGTGACCTGGCTCAGCGCGTTTGTCGTGGTTGATGGGTACAAGTTAAGCGCATCATAAGCGTACGTGGTGAGCTTGTAGCGCGGGTCGCGCTCTTGTGTGACGAGACCGTAGCTGTTGTATGTCCGTGTGGTGCTCGCATATGTGGAACCCGTGATCCAGCCTTCGGCTTTGGTCTGGTTGCCTGCAGTGGCACTGCCAAACGATTGGGAGTCGAAGTAGAACTTCTGCTCCCCCACTTTCGTACCGGCGTTGTTGTATGTTGCTTGAGACGAGAGCGGCTTTGCGGTGTTAGTTGAGCTCGTTGCATACGTGCTCACCACCGTCATGGTGTCGCTAGAGACATCAGAGAATGAGCCGTCAGTTGAACCCGTCACCTCGCCCCAAAGTTTTCGCTCAGTGAGAGAGCCGCTCGAATGGTCGTAAGTGTATTCTTCAGCGCGGTCTTTGTGCGTGCCGTTGCCGTCATATGAAAGTTCGGTGAGGCGATCACGCTTCACGAATGCGCTGCTTGAGGTCGCAATCGTCGTGGTGCTCCACTTGTTGATTTCGAGACGATAGTCGTTTCCGCTCCCGTCTTCTTGCTCGACGCGATACACACGTCCGCGCTTTGCCACCGTGTCTTCGAACTCTCCGTTTGTTGAATCAGTGAGGTTGCCTTGGTGGTGGAAGCGCTTGGTGAGGTTGCCGGCAGGATCGGTCTCGGTGACCTTGTTGAAGCCCGTCGACTTTCGGTCAAACGAGTTGGCGAAGTAGTAGTCGCCGCCTTGATAGTCGTATGTGGTGGTTGCCGTTGCGCCAAATCCAGAGTTAAGGCCAATCGCATCGACCACCGGGAAGTTAAACGGTATGTCAGGGTTGAGGAGCGCCCCGCCGGATTGCTCAAGCTGCGGCGTCGCGTATGCGACCTGCATTGTGGCGCCCGTTTGCGTGTCGATGCGTGAGAGGAGATCTGGCTTTGAAGCGTTCTTGAGATATGTTTTCACCTCATGCGACCCGAGGTTGGTGGCGTACAGCAGGTCGGTTAGTCCGTCTCCATCTACATCGGCATAGCGAACACCGTTGTCTTTAATTGCGTTGATAGCGCAGCCAGTATGGTACTTAATGTTGTATTCCTCTGGCACCCACCCGGCGTCCGCAGCCCACCCGTTGCCGGTGTTGATGTATGCCGTCTTGGTGAAATTCGGCGAGCTCGATTTCGAACGAAGAATGTCCGGCAGATCATCGCCGTTCACGTCTACGAGCCGAGCTCCTGTGTCTTCTGAGATATTGGTGAAGTATTCCGGCACCGTCCACGCTGCCGCTTCTTCCCAACCGTGCCCTGTATTCAGGTACGTCTTGCTTGAGCTCGACGTCGTCCAGTTGTAGCTCTCCAAGATGTCATCGAGCCCGTCATGGTTCACATCGGCGAGTACAACGCCTTTTGGATAGCTACCGACGAAGACGACTGGCACGTCCCACTGCGAGCTGTATGTCCACCCGCTCCCGGTGTTGAGGTACACCTCGTGCACATCGGTGCCCGTCACCTGGTGGCTGCGCACCATGTCGATGAGACCATCGCCATTTACCTCCATGAGGCGGGTGCCCAGGTCTCCCCCGGTTGAGGTGATGAATTCTTGTGGAAATGTCCACGGGGTTAATGTCCAGCCCGTCGTCGTGGCTGAATTGAGGTACAAGAGGTCATACCCATTCACTGCATACATAATGTCGGCTCGCGCGTCGCCATTCACGTCCGCAATGCGCACACCTGTGTCAGAACTGCCATTCCCGAAATAATGATCGGGCATCTGCCATCCCGATGCGAGGTTCCATCCTTCCCCGTCATTGAGGTAGACGCGTTTGACGCTGCCAGGTGAGTACCACCGCAGCACGTCGCTCAAACCATCACCATTCACGTCGGCTATGCGCGTACCATGATCAGCACCGCATGAGTTGATGAAGTCTTCCGGCATGTCCCATGCTGCAACTTCGGTCGATGCTGTGGTTGAGGATTGATAGAAGAAATTGTGCACCGGGAACGTGAGCTCACCAGTATCGCCCTGGGCAGACTCGGTGACAGACGAGAGCAGCGATCGGCGTTTGTTGTCCCCGGTCGTGTACGCCAGCGTGTACTTGCGCACCCAGCTGCCAGACACCTTCGCTTGAATTTCGGTGATGAGGTACTTGCTCGCGACAGTGAAGCCGGAACGACTCGATGTGGCGATGTCAGTGCGCAGAGACTTAGTAAAACTCACTTCGAACGACCCATCGGTAGTGCCATTTCCCGTGTACACGATGCGCGAGGGATATATCTGGGCACCATCTTTAACGTATTCATATTTGATGTAGTTGCCGTTTGGGTCGCGCACCTCTTCGAGCATCCAACGAAACGCCTCAGTGGGAGTCGACAGGCTATTGAGGCGCGATGAGGTGGTGGTGCCGAATTTGTAGACAAGACCGTTCTTGTCTTTCATCTCCCAGGAGCTACTCGCGGTGAAGTAGTACTGGCGGAAGGAACCATCATCGCTCTTGGGGCGGTATAGAGTGGGGGTCGAAGTCGACTGCGATGTTGAAGCAAGTTCCCCATCGAATGAGGAAGTGAAATCGTAGCTGGTGTACAGGCGATCGACACCGCGGGTGTTCACACGCTCTATATATGGAATGTTGAGGCTCCAGCCATACCCCAGCCAACTCAGATCATCAGTGGCATGGCTGTTGTATTGAAGCGCAAGCTGCGGCGTGAGCTGTGCACGACCGGGTGGCACGGTGATCGGGATATCATGTCCGAGCGCGCCTGACCCCTGCTCCACTTGTGGGAGCGTTTGCCCGCGCACCACAGTGCCGCGATCATCACTGGGGACTTCCTCTTCACCACTCATCAGAGCTGCGCCTGCACCCGCCCCTTCATCCATGGGAGCAGCTGCAGTCTCTTCTGCAGGAGCGGACTCTACTTCCGCCGCATTGGCAGGCGCCGTGGCGTCCACCGCTTCAGCCGGAGCTGCGGCAGCTTCCGGGACTTCAGCAAGCGTCTCTGCTGCAAACACCAGAGAAGGCGTAGGCAACACCAAGACCCCGATGAGGAGCCCTGCAAGCATTCGTGAGTACATACGATATGAGGTTATCGCGCACGGGATAATTGCCTCGATTATACGCCGTATTTGCTCAGCCTCGCATACAGGTGTGCGTAACCCATCACCACGATGGATAATTCCCAACTCAGGATCAGGTGCGAAACCGTCCTTTCTCTTTCGTCACCAACCCTTCTTTTTGCAGCTGCAAGAGCGCTGCATCGAAGCGGTCGTGTAGTTCTTCTGGGAGTGTTTTTTTGAGGGTGCGTTGTGTAGCTGCACCACGGTGCAGCACTTTTAGTATCGCGCCGCGCACTTCGCGCAGGGACCCTTTAAATGGTTTTTGCCTGGTGTATTGCGTGCTCTTGCGGGAAAGATTCCCCACTGTGGCCTTGAGGTGCGTGCCGTAGTCCATGAGTGCCGAGTGCCACATGCGGGGATCCTGGCCAGAGGCGAGCGCAGTCGCCACTCTCAGTATGCGCGCATCAGAAACCTGTGCTTTATTCGAAAAGAAATGATGGATGATCACGGTGCGCACATTGGTTTCTATCAAAACTTCAGGCTCGTTGTGCGCAAACACACGCACCGCTTTCGCCGTATACTCCCCTACTCCCGGGAGTGCGCGCAGCTCGTCATACCCTTTCGGCACCTTTCCTCCATGGTACGCCATCATGGCCTTTGCCGCTTCGTGTAGAAACTTTGCTCGGCGGTTGTAACCCAAGCCGCTCCATGCCTTCAATACTTCAGAGAGCGGCGCTTCTGCGAGCGCCGCTGGCGACTTGAACTGTTTCAGAAAGTTTTTGTAAAACGGAATGGCTCGATCCACCTGCGTTTGCTGCAGCATAATTTCCGACACCAAAATGTGATATGGATTTTTGGTTTTGCGCCACGGCAAATGTGCCCGCCCCTGTGCGGCAAAGTATGCAAGGACGGTGGTGCGCACCTTACTGAGCTCCTTCATGGCCAAGACCTAGCGTATCCAGTATGTATCCCGCCCACACTCCATACCCTTCGCCGGATAGATG
>JAGOVW010000040.1 GCA_018060545.1 Minisyncoccota bacterium | reverse complement strand
CACATCAACACCCAGAGGCGTTGATGTGTGGCCAATCGGCGCAGCCACAGGGACACTGCACACAGCTATCTTGAGTGAACACAGCGCACCACGCACCACTTCAGGCATGCATGCAGGTGGTGCGCTCCCGGACGCACACGAATCGATTCTTTTTGTAAACACTCCCGGCACGGCAGGCAATGCCGATGGTATCGTGCTCGGTGTTTCAACAGAAAATACACCGACACCTGCACCTATCGGCAGCATTGTTTCCGGAGGAGCCGGAGGGCTGTTTGCAGTAAGTGGTAGCCCGCAAGGTGGAGCGGCGTCAGATGTTGGGGGTACGCCACCTCCTGCTCCCGTGGTTACTGGTCCGAGTGACGGCAGTATTGTGCGAACCGCGTCGGTCACAGTGTCGGGTACCGCTGAAGATGGAACAGTAGAGCTCTCGTACCCACTTGAGGGTGGTGGTGAAGATTCTATCCGAGCAGAGACGGTGGATGGTTTGTGGAGTATCTCGGTGCCACTGTATGAAGGGGTGCATCAGTTACGTGTTGCCGTTGGTACGGCAACAGGCATGTCTGGTGATACTGACTTCTCTGTTCATGTTGATTTGACCCCTGACGCTCCATTTGTTGAAGGACCTCTCGAGGGTCATGTGCAAAATACTCCCGACGTGGTGGTGCACGGTACCACCACTGCGGCGTTTACCGTGCACATCGACACGGGTGCGGGGATCGTTGATGCGACGGCAGATGCGGAAGGGAATTGGACGGCGACGACCACCCTTCCTGAAGGCGATACGACGCTTTCCATTACAGCCGATGACAACGATGGGCATGTGTCACCAGCGGTGACGCGCACAGTTACCATCGACCTGACAGCACCTCTCACTGCATTTCCAGAAGTAGCAGATTGCGCAAGTTCGCTGTCTGAAAGTTTCTGCTTCGTGGCGAGTACCACTGTTTCGGTTTCGTGGCCAGCCGCTGATGGTGCTGCCTACTATGGCCTTACCGCAAACAATGATTTTCAGGCAACCACGACCGAGCTGAATGGGCGCATCACTCTGCGCAATGAAATTACCAATCGTGTGAAAATTGTTTCGTACGACGCTGCCGGGAATGTGGCAACGTCGAGTGCGGTCACTGTTTATGCATATGTACAGCCGCTGCTCATCAATGAAGTTGCGTGGGCTGGCTCGTTGGCGAGCAGCGATCATCAGTGGTTTGAAATCAAGAACAGAACGCCGTTTGATGTAACACTAGCTCACGTACGATTGAATTTTGATAACACCGATGTGCTGTTGGAAGGCCTCCTGCCTGCAGCAAGTATCAGCGTTAGAGATGATTTGGTTATTGTGGAGAGTATTGAAACCGCAGCGGGCCCAGCAAGTGCAACCACCACAACCTTGGCGTTTCCAAGTGCTGGCGCGAAGTTGTTTTTGGTGCATCACACGGCAGGTGGCGATACCACCATGGACATGACCCCTGAAGTAGCGACGTGTTCGGGATGGTGCGCAGGGGCATCAGATATAGCGTTCGGGCATTCGGAAACACTCGGTACACGCACGGCCCGTCTTTCAATGGAACGCACCGACGGTGCACTTGATGGAACGCTTGCTTCCAGTTGGCACAGCAACGATGGATATACCACCTGGGGGTTTGATGCAAACGGCACGCTTCTGACCGCGAGTGCAAAATTGGAAAACAGTGTCGGCTATCCAGGCTTCGGATGGTTCTGTGGTAGCGATGCGCTGGTTGCGGACGGTAGTACCTACACACCTTCGTCGGGCACGTGTACCTCGCTGAGTGGTTTTATCCATAACCAAGCTCAACGCTCCGTCGCTTTCTTCAAGGGCATCCCCGGTACTTCCATGCTTATCCAGCGCTATACGCCGGGGAATGCGAAGTTCGAGCAAGCTGATTTTCTGCCCACCGATCTGGTACCAGGGGACCAATTGTTCCTAGCTATATGGGAAGAGCGCTCTACGGCGCCTGATGACGACCGGAATGATTTCCTGCAGTGGTTCCAAACAGGCACTACAACCACCGACTCGCCCGATGCACCTCACAGCAACTACCGCGTCCTGCGCTGGGTCTTGGGGGGATAGAGAATTTAAAGGTCGGTCCTCTGACAGAGGGGTACCGAGACTTTTCCCCACATGGGCAAGATGTGAAGGCTCGGAGAGTGTGGGTGGGAGTATAGTGCGCACATGATTCAGTTTCGCGATGCGAAACGGGCGGCAGATGCGCGCACACTAAAAGCGGCCACTACTAGATGGGCAAAAAATCTGGCTCTCATTGCTATCGGGGTATTCGTGCTGCTTTTTGCGTATGGTTCCTATATCAAGTTCGACGCAGCACAGCGCACACCTGATATGGTGGCGCGCATTCATGCGCGCACAGTAACCATGGACATGGTGGAAGGGAGAAACCTGCCACCCATGCCATCCGAGAGCGAGAAGGATGCAACAGTAGCGGGGGTAGATATAAATCAGAACGGTGTGCGCGATGATGTGGAAATCGAAATTTTCAAACGGCATCCAAACGAGCCAAAAGTGCGCGCTGCACAGTTGCAGTATGCGATGGCGTTGCAGAGTCAGTTGACTGAGGTTTTCAGTGAGGGGACGTTGGTGGCTTCCATTCAAGAGAGCGACAGGGCAGAAGGTTGCATAAGAGATGTACACCTCAGGAGAAACGAAGGCTTGCCGAAGAATATTTCTCTCGATTATGAATGGACCGAGAAGGAGATTGAACTAGGGAATAAATACTCCAAAGAGCATGATGAGAAGGTGGAACCAATTATAACTGAGGTGCGCGGGCTAGTTTTAAATTCTCAGGCGCGCATTGCGACACTCAACGCTGGGTACAAATTTATGACGGGATACGGAGGAACTAACAAGAATGCACGCTGTGATATTGACCCCAATAATTTATGATTCGACTGTTTGTGGTTTTTTCGCTTCTTGTGACCTCAGAAAGTCTGGCTGCTGCTCCGCTGTGCTCGACGGAGAGCTACTCAATAATATACATCAACGGAATTTTCACGGACCATATCAAAGCAAAAGCTGATCGCGCCCTAATTTTCGAAAAATTTGATGGGGAATACCCCGGTGTTTTAAATGAAAATGCATTCAAACTCGGCTACAACGCCACGCACTTGGGCGGCATAGGCGATGTTCTGAAATCGATACTACAGAAGATGTGGGAGCTGGAAGGAAAGACGCCGGAGGATTTCGATTTAGCCGAAATTATACGGCAGGTGCAGCCGCAGGTGGATACACAGAAGATACTTATTCTCGGTCACTCGCAGGGTACATTCTACGCCAATGCCCTGTACGACTATTTGATTCGCCGTGGGGTCTCTGCTCAATCCATTTCCGTACTAAATCTGGCCACGCCTGCAAGCTATGCAGCTGGCCATGGAAAGCATCTTACGAATGCTAATGATGCGCTCGTGGGGAAAGTGCGCGCAGTTACCGAGATGACGGAGCACCCTGAACCACTGCCAGCAAATTTAGATATACCGTTGCGTGCCGATGATACGGGCATCTTTGCCGGACACTCTCTTTCCGGCGTATACCTGAAAGAGCGCCCAACCAATATCGCTGCCGCAATCGCAGGGTCGCTCGCAAAATTAGAAAGTGACCCCACGCGCGATCCGTCACAACCCTGTATTCCTCTGGCAGATACAAATGTGGCGCATGTGGTGAAGCGCGCGGCTTTTGCAGTTGCTGACACGCTCGGCTCGGCAATCGGAAACACCCCGAGCTATATGCCAGTAAATCCTATTTCACCGATTCGCAATTTGGCATCGGCAATAATGTCTTTTGCATCCTTAGGTGGCAGTAGCAGTACAGGGGAGCCCGTTACGACTCCATCGCGCCAACCAGTCGTGCTGCCTGCTCCTGCTCAAGCTGGATCCGTGCTCGGTATTTCTACTGAAAATGAAATTACGGAAACCCCTCCGGATAACGAGTTTATCGAGACGGTAGCGGCAACTTTTGAGGAGCCTATGATTGCTGCGCCCACGTACGTAAACGCGAGTTATACAGAGCCTCCGCCTGCCGCGCCTGACATACCACTGCCAGCACGCAGCTTTGGTGGGTTGTTGCCATTGGATCCTGGGTTTGGTGCTGCGCCGAGTGGGAGCGTTGCTCAGGTGCCAGTAGCGCAGAGTGTTTCAGCGGAAACAGTGACTGATTCGGAGGGTGAAGAGGTAATTGTTGAAGAGCGAGAACCGGCGGCGATTATATCGCCGCCGGTTTCTCTGCGTCCGTCTCTCGCCGTCCTGGAGCCACTCAAGGATGCGTTCTATGCAACAACGACAATCCATTTCTCTGGGACATCTGACGCAGGGAATACCGTATCCATTTTGCATGATTCCGTACTTGTGGCGACTGCCACAGCCGCGGTTGACGGTTCGTGGAACGTGGTACTCACCACCGAAGAGGGAACACAGTCATTTGTGGTAAGTGCGGAAAATACAATGGGCGATGATGCACCCAACATTTCGGTAGCGATTACAGTAGACACTATTGCACCATCGATCTCGACTGTCTCCGTGCCTGACTGTGCGTTATCAATAAGTAGTAGCGCATGTGTATTGGTGCAAGGCACGACGACGGTGTTTTTGTCTGATGTGGGCGACGCCACTGCATTTCGCGTAACGATACATGGGGCCGAACATGTGCAACATGAGAACACCATCACTCTAAATCTTGTTGACGAAGCAACCACCACGGTGGAAGTAGTGGGC
Source organism: Minisyncoccota bacterium (assembly GCA_018060545.1). GTDB lineage: Bacteria > Patescibacteriota > Minisyncoccia > Phycocordibacterales > UBA2100 > JAGOVW01. The sequence continues at coordinate 1,525 of JAGOVW010000040.1, read as the reverse complement.
ATTGACGCAGCGGGAAATCAAAGTAGGGCAACAAGCACAAGCATCATACGCTATAGTCGCCCATTGCTCATAAATGAAGTTGCGTGGGCAGGCACCACGGCCGTTGCAAGTGACGAGTGGATAGAGTTACTCAATGTATCGCCCTTTACTCTCGACCTCTCAACATTCAGGCTCACTGCGGCGTCAGGTAGCTTTGCATTCAATCTTCAGGGCACACTCGCACCATACAGTGCACAATCCGCATCAGACACGTATCTAATTGAGAGTCGTACCGCGGCAACGGCCGTCACACATGATCAGCTTGAAATAACGCTTTCTATGAATGACGCGGGTGATCAGCTCATTCTCACACAGGACGGCCGTACTATTGATTCAACACCAGCAATTGCCACCTGTGGCGGGTGGTGCGCCGGTGCTGCAAAGACTGCAATCCGCTATTCTGAGTTGCAGGGTGCTCAGCAGGGAGCTCGCAGCATGGAGCGCGTGTCGGATACCGCAGAGGGCTCACTTCCAAGCGCATGGCAAATTCACGATGCGTATGTGCTTTCAAGTGGTGCACCTACGGATGCGTCGGGAAATTATGTGCTCGGTTCCGTAAAGAAGGATACTGCAGCACCGCTGCCCACAATGGGTTGGTACTGCGGTGCTGCGCCTTTCGAATCAGGCAGTTCGTACATACCTGAAGGGTCGGCATGTACGTACCTTTCAGGTTTCATTCATACGAATGCAAACCGATACGGTGCACTGTTTCGTGGAACCGTAGGTAGCTCTACGGAGATTGTGCGGCACTCAATGAATAAAAATATGATTTCTCCGCAAACAGGAGATACGATTACGAGCCCCATACCCGGAGAGAAATTCTTTGTAGCGATATATGAAATCCGTAACGGTCCTGCATTTGGGAATGAGGTTCAAAACTTCACGAGCTACTTCACGGGTGCCGTAGCAGCGCCGCCCCACACTAACTACCGTGTGTTCGAGTGGGTGTATGGTGGGGCATCGCCCTAGAGGTGTGCGTCCAAAAATATTAAGGTCGGTCTTTTATATTAGAAATTGACATGCGCAAAAAAGAGTAGTACAGTTTTTTCAGTTCAACAACGGAGGACTGACCAATGGTAAAGCGAAATATGTGCTCGTGTGCCCTACGGGCACGCGCAATGGGGCAAGAAGCACTTGGCTGGAGCATCGCTCTGATGTTCACGCTAGTGCCCGTGGCGATCATAGCCCATGGGCTACAGCCGCTCTCGCCACTCATTACACTTGCACTCGTGGTGGCAGGCACTGCCTACAGCGTGCGCAAAGGCACGGTGAACGCCGCTCTGGCTCTTGTGGGCATTCTGCTGTTTCCGCTTTCATGGGTGGCGCACGCGTATGCAGGCACAGCACTCGGCATGACGGTGTGGGCCATGAGCGTTCTTTCGTGGTCCGCAGGATTGTATCGAGCAGCAAACGGCTGACGGAGGTTTTCATGGCTGAGTTCAGAATGCGCTATACCCGCTGGGCGGGCGGCGTTGGTGGTTCCACC
>JAGOVW010000039.1 GCA_018060545.1 Minisyncoccota bacterium | reverse complement strand
GAGCGTGGCATGAATGTCGGTTCTCCAAAAGATTTTCGCTACGAAATGCTCAAGACTTTCCTTCGCCACAAAGCGGATATGAGTAAACAAGAGATACCCGCATGGCAGGCAATGCAAGAGACGCTTAAAGTAGCGTTCGAGCGCAACATCTTGCCAACCAGTGAAGAGCTCTTGCCGCTCATCAACTACAGCAAGCGGAAAGAAGCTAAGGAGCAAGAAAAGCATGATGCGTTTGTAGTGCGACTCATGAAGCGAGCGAAGTGCAGCGCACCGCAAGCTCGACGCATGGTCGAGTGGTACATGGAGAAATGTTCCTAAGAAGTATGTGGCCGCCGACTTTGTCGGCGGCCATCCTATATGGTGCGCACAAGGGCGAGGCACCTGCGTAAGAAACAGGCATAGTGATCGTCTTCAGCATGTATGAGCATGCTAGGATTATGCATATGAAAAACGTACTTATTGCTCTTGGTGGTCTCTTTGTCCTTGCGGGCGCCTATTATCTATACAGTGCGCAGGGTGCAGGGGTACCGGTTGCTGATACTTTTGAAGACGTAGACCCGCCTTCACAGAACATCACTCTTTCAGGTACGTATGAATGTTTGCCACACCTCGACCCGAATGGGCCACAAACTAAAGAGTGCGCGTTCGGTTTTCTTGCCGATGATGGCACGCACTATGCCGTAAACTTTGGTGCATCTGCAGATGCGATGCAGCAATTTCAAAGCGGTGCCCATGTTACCGCCCAGGGTTTTGTGGTCCTCAAAGAACTACTCAGCACGAGCGAGTGGCAGAAGTACAACATGAAGGGCATGTTTACCATCACCAACCTAGTCGCTGATGAAGCACCGGCAGTACCATCGGGAAAGCTTGATATCACTGCGGTTTGCAATGGCGCACTGGCGTACATGACGTTCCCCGACGGGGCGGCCGCAGAGGCATTCATTTCTGAGTGCACAGAAGGAAAGCATCCAGAGGTAATCGAGCGCTACAAAGCAGAGCTGAACCTCGGTGATGGTGCTGCTATCTAGTCTCTTGTGGGCGAATCTGATGTGATACCATCACGGTATGACAAAAAGCATCATGGTGGCAATTGGGATCGTACTCCTCGTGGGCGGGCTATTTCTGGGTGCCTCAATACTCCTGCGCAACACACGCGCGTCTGTGGCACAGAATCGCGGCGAGGCGTTCGTAGAAAAGCTCTATGCAGAGTACTCGATTGCAGGGAAGAGTTGCCAAGGTGAAGACACCGACGGCGACTCGTATGTATCATGCGACTTTCGTCTCAAAAACCCAACCGATGCAGAACGTATTGTGCATCTTCAGTGTCCCACCATGTGGAAAGCCCTGTTGGGCAATTCATGCAAGGAAGCTCGTTTAGTATTGCCTCAGTAACCATGCGTAAAGACAAAGTTGCAGAGAGTGTTGATGAATATATTGCAGCACTACCATCTACAGAGCGCGTAGTACTCGAGCGTGTGCGTGCCGCAATCAAAGCCGCAGCGCCCAAAGCGGAAGAGGTCATCAGCTACCAGATCCCCACGTATCGCTTCGAAGGGCCACTTGTTCATTTCGCACATCAGCGCAAACACCTGAGTTTCTACGGAGTGAGCCCTACCATTTTTAAGACGTTTAAAAAGCAGCTGAAGTCGTTTTCCGTTGTTGGACGCACCATTCACTTCACACCCGATCGGCCACTTCCGGTGACACTAGTACGCAATATCGTAAAGGCAAGGCTCGCGGAGAATATTGCTCATGCGGAAAAAGAGCGCAAGGCAGCGCTGGCTATAAAGGAGGCAGCGAAGCGTGGGCTTAAAGAAAAAGTGTGTAGTCGTGGGCATCGGTTTACGAAAAGCCCTTGTCAGAAGTGCTATCCAGGTTTTTATAAAAAAACGTCGTAGCCTTAACGAAGCCAGCTATACTGATAGATATTACTAGTACTGAAACACGCTATGCGTATTTTTAAAGACACCACGTTTACGTGGCAGCAACTGAGCCTCTTCAAGATTTCGATATTTGCGTTCGGTTTGGCGTTAGGTGCAGTGTGGTGGGATGTGGTGCTTCCGTACGTTGATTTACTACTCGTGGTTGCTGTACCGGCGACCCTCTATGTGACCTATGCCTGGTTCCATCAGCATCGGTAAAAATGAGTAAGGTAGCACTGTACAGTGCTCGCGTGCTACAATTTCCGGCATGAAAAGACTTCCTAAACATTGGCTCGCTGGCTTTATTGGCATCTTTATTATTTTGCCTTTCGGCTACCATTTTTACAGCCTTTCCACTCCAGGAGAGCTTGATGGCTTCACACAATGCCTCGCAGACAAGCAGGTGAAGTTTTATGGTGCATTCTGGTGCCCACACTGCCAGTCACAGAAGAAAATTTTTGGAAAGTCCGCAAAACTGCTTCCATACGTTGAGTGTTCAAACTCTGACGGAAAGACACAGACACAGGTCTGTATTGACCAAAAAATCACCAGCTATCCAACGTGGGAATTCCCAGGCGAGGCAGAGAAGCAGCCGGGTGAGCTGACGCTTGCACAATTGGCAGAGAAGACTGGGTGCGTACTCCCACAGTAAAAGTCTATGACCGTTGAGGCGCTCAATAGTCTCGTGGGTATCGGAACACTGGCTCTACATCTTCTCCTGGTCTTGATGCTTGGTTTGTACGTGATGCGTGAAGAAACCACTCAGGAATTGGTGGGTACGTGGGCACTTCCCGTTGCGTTTCTTGCAGCCTTTGTGGGGAGTGCCATGACGCTGGTGTATTCCGAGTACTTCGGTGTGATTCCGTGTGGGTTGTGCTGGTTCCAGCGAGTATTCCTCTATCCGCAAATTATTCTGTTTGCTATCGCTCAGTGGAAACATGATGCCACGGTAGTGTTTTACAGCATCGCCATGTCGGTGTTTGGCATGATCGTGTCGCTGTATCAACATTACCTGCAGATGGGCGGCACGAGTGCGCTTCCATGCCCAGCTTCCGGTGAGGCAGACTGTGGCAAACGCATCATCTTTGAGTTCGGCTACATCACATTCCCGCTCGCCGCTTTTTCGCTCTTTGCGTTCATCACTATTTTGATGCTGTTCTACTATCGGCACACACAGCGCGTGCGCTCGTAATGTATGGCAGACGTTAAGACGAAACCAACCAAGGCATCCGTTGCTGCGTTTATAAACGAAATTGCTGATGCAAAAAAGAAGAAGGAGGCCAAGCAGCTTCTTGCACTCATGAAGGAAGCTACGGGAGAGAAGCCGCAGATGTGGGGGACGGCACTCATTGGTTTTGGTATGTATCACTATCAGTCCGACCGCAGTGCCCAAAAGGGTGACTGGCCGATGGTTGCATTCTCGCCACGTAAAGCAAACCTCACGGTGTACCTGATGTTTGGGGTGGACAAGTACGCTCAGCAACTAAAAAAAGTGGGTCCGTATACAGCAGGTAAGTCGTGTCTCTATCTAAAAAGCCTCGATGGGGTAGATATGGAAGCTTTGCAGCAAGTAGTGGCCGCCAGTTTCAGCGACATGAAGAAGAAATACCCGCCTGTTCCAAAGAAAGGTACACGTGCCTAGTGCACCACGTAGTGCTTGCTCACTCTGAAGTATCGGGAAATACTATGGGTATGATGCGAACCGTTGCATACAGTGGGCTCTCGATCGCGATTGCATTTTTTGTGATGCTTGCGTTTGAATTCGCCAACTCGTATCTTTTTCCATTTCCTGAAGGTTTGGATCGCATGAACCTAGAAGCGGTGCGCGCATTCGCGCAGACGCTTCCTGCTTCCGCGTACATACTGGTTTTGCTCGGTTGGTTTTTTGGCTCATGTGCGGCAGGGTGGGCGCTTTCCCGGTACCTTCCCACAGCAACGGTGCTGCATGTATTGGTGATCGGGGGATTCCTTACCTTGAATGGGGTACTGAACAATCTGATGTTGCTCCACCCGTGGTGGGTCAATCTGTTTGGGTTGCCACTCTTCGTTATTGGTTCGTACGCCGGCTATGTTGCGGCAAAGAAATATGAGCAGCGATAACTCAAGAGGTGCCGTACCTACCGCGTGCGAGAGCTGCCTTATGCCATTTGCAAAAGATACTGGCGTTCGTGAGTCGGAACGATACTGCAGTCTCTGCTTTAAGAACGGGAAACTGTGCTACGAAGGAAACGACCTGAAGGAGTTTCAAAAAGTAATGTACGACAGCATGCGGGCGCGCGGTAGTAATGTGCTGTTCGCCTCCCTGGCAACGTGGATGACGCGTTTTGCGCCACGTTGGAAAGAGCAGTAATACCCAACGTCTCCTAGATACCGCGTGCACAGTGGTACGATGTGTTCATGACAACCGCACAAAAAAACCTTACATCAGCACTGGGGCGAGTATGTTTGATTATTGTGTTCCTCATGCTCGTGGTACCTGCGCAAAGTGCCCATGCGCTTTCATGTGCAGCGCCTAACCCGGTTTCCATTACCGCAAACGGTGGGTCAATCGTATTTGGTACTGTCACCAGCGTGGTTCAGCTTTCAATGGTGAACCTGGCAAATGGAGGCTACCGCGAGGAGAATCGAGTTACCATGAATGTAGAAAAAGGATGGGGAATCGTAACTCCTACGATTTCGTTTCTAAATAGCGTCACCCATCAACCCACGGAAGTGTCACCTAACACGCCACAGATAGCTGGCGGCCCCATGATCTCTTCACCCTTTCTCGTAGGTACTCGGTATGCCGTCATCATTAATGAGGGGCGTGCCACTCTCGGAACGTGTTCCATGTCCACAATTAGTGGCGATAGCGCGCGTGATACTGAATTTATGGCAACCATGAGGCAATGGGGGCTGACTACCGAACCGGTGTACCCTGTCACACCCCCTTCTCCATATGCGCAATCAACGTACTACAACCAGGCCAATTACTATACGCAGAGCACGTACATTACCGAGGAAGAATCACCAGAGGCACGATACTATTGCCCTACAATATCCAGCACCATGCAGGTGGGGAGCAGAGACTCGCTGACCTACCCTCGCGGACAGGTCTCCGAACTGCAGCGCTTTTTGGCTGATTGGTTTGATGTGGACGAGCGCGATTTGGTGACTGGCTATTTTGGAAGAAATACGCGCATGTATACACAGCGATTCCAGCAGCAATTTGGGCTACCGTCTTATGGTATAGCTGGCTCCATGACACGTGCTGTTATTGCCCGCGAGTGTCGTTAGGCTTCTCGTAGAAAGAGTTCATTTGCAACCCATGATGGTGGGCGTATGATGAATGTATGAAAAAAGGATACAAAGGTGCGCTGGAGAAACTTACTCTAAAGAATACTCAGTTTCGTAAGGTGCTATACACAGCAGCTCATTGTCAGCTGGTGCTCATGACGTTGAAGCCGGGGGAAGATATAGGACTCGAAACGCACCATGAAGGAGACCAGTTTTTCCGATTTGAAAGCGGGGAGGGGCGCGTGGTTATTAACGGCAAGAAGTACACCGTGGTTGGGGGAGATGCGGTGATTGTGCCAGCAGGGTCTGAGCACAATATTACGAACACCTCAAAGAAGAAGCCGCTCACGCTGTACACCATTTATGCGCCGGCTCACCACAAGGATGGTGTCGTAAGAAAGACCAAAGCAGCGGCAATGGCCGATGCGCCAGAGTTTGATGGTGTTACGACTGAGCAATAGTGAAGACCGTTGTATGAGGAGAGACCGCCAGCATGCTGGCGGTCTCTTGTTTATGGCTGCACATCGGGAACCGATGGGCCACGTGCTTGTGGGAACGGGTGCTTAGCGCGCGTGATGAGCGTGCCGAGGCACCAGTCGGCGAGCGGGAACAGGACGTTCATGTTTTTCGATTGAGCACGATGGTGCAGTAAGTGGTGGGCGTTCAGTCGCCTATACCACCGCTGTCGCTCTATCCAGCGTTCTTTTGGGCAGTGCATACACCAATGGATGTACTCATACCCAATGTAGTAGCTGGTGCATGCAAGGAAGCTGGTGATCGCGATGGTGAGGCCAATTGCTGGTGCACCAGCGTGGTAGATGAACATGCCAGCCAACAGATAGGGAAGCCAGCCGCCTGCAATCAGCAGCGGGCCATTCCACCACGCCATCGTGATTTTTGTGTCGTCTGCGTGCTCGGGGCTGAGGTGGTAGGAGTCATCGGAGCGGTAGCGCGTGTGGTGCACGCGTGCGTGGGCGTTGTACGCGTAGGTAAAGCCGCCAATGGGCCGGTGCATCACGTACGTATGAAGTGTCCATTCGATAAAAGATCCCATAACGATGCACAGAAGCAC
>JAGOVW010000038.1 GCA_018060545.1 Minisyncoccota bacterium | reverse complement strand
GGTGGCGTTATTGGTCGCGCAGGGCTTCGCGAATCCTGTGCGGGAAGATCAGCTTCAGGATGTACACCTGAAGTAGGAGGAACACGATCGGCGTGGCTGCGTTCACGATGGTGAATTCGCGGATAGCCATGATGCCGAACACGCTTCCAAGCGCAACCAGGATCCACGGGGTCACGGGTTCACGAGTCGGGTCTTCGCGCAGGTTCACAATCAGCGGCCATGTACCGACAACTGCGGCAATGAGACACAGCACAATGACGAGTGACGCGGAACCCGTCATGAGCCACGCAATCACCGAGAGCACAACGATGCCCACACACTTGGTGTCGAGCGTCGTCCACCCCATATATGCACGGCGTGAGATGCACGCGAGAAGCACGATCAGGACCCCGAAGGTGTATGCGGCCATTTGAAATGCCATGAGGCTTTTGGCTGCAATGGCAGTCCAGAGGAGGACCACATCCATCAAGCCCCACGCAATCCACGACGACATCGTGGGTCGAGCGCTGTGATGGAGAATGCCCAGCACGTACGGCACGTAGGCCGCTGCGGAGAGCAGGAAGGCGACGAACGCCAACACAAACTTCGCATCAATGACGAGGGTCTGCATTTATCGGATTCCTTCTGATGTTGACTAGGAGTAATTATACCATAAGTAGGCAAAAAGGCAATTTACTTGCAACTACCTAGGTAACTCGATGTACCTGGCATTTCTCGGCTTCTGGGTGTATGCAGAAGGAATGAAGGCGCGCATATCCCGTGCGGGGAGGTACCTACGGTCAGAGATCGTGTTTGCTGGAGGCCTCGTGGTTGTGTGCATCGTCGTAATCTTTGGAGGTACCGGAGGTTTTTGGCAGTTGTCGCTCTACATTGCCACGGCACTTGGCGGGTTTGCGACGGCACTTTTTATGCTGTGGAAAGCAGGGAGGGCGTGGTTCATAAAAAAGCAGCAGGCACGACAGTATAAGTATTTTGTGACGCTCGAGCAGATGCGCACACTGAGCCCGCTTGAGTTCGAGCACTATGTCGCGTGGCTCTATCGGCAACAGGGATACCTTGCCGAGGTGACACCGGCACAACGCGACGGCGGCATTGATATCTACTTGAAACGCTCGATCATTGATACGCGACCATGCGCCGCTATACAGGTGAAGCAGTATAGAGATACGAATCGGGTGGAGCGGCAAGAGATTGATCAATTTTTTGGTGCATATCACGGCAAGGTGCTCATGGGCGTGTTTGTGACGACGAGTACGTTTACTGAATGGGCACGCGAGAGTGCGGCGCAAAAAGGAGTCACGCTCGTTGATGGAGTGGGATTAATGCAGTTGGCCCAGTGCCACGGACTACCGGATAGTTACAAAAGTGCGTTGAGTAAATCACCTGAAGTACGCGTGGCCGAGCGCGTCATCGTCACGGCAGAGGTGGTGAAGCGTGCGCATCAGCGTGGCTGCATATCAGATTGGGAACACCGATTTATGCACGACCACGTGACGAAGCCATTAACGAGCGACAAGCAGCGGACGCACTATAACGCCATAAAGAGCAAGATCATGCAGTGTTCGGGTGCGTAGTGCATGCAGGCACATGTTCATGAAGTGTGCTATACTGCGGGAGCGTAACAACAGACTCTAATCGTAGCTGAGGTATCTATAGATGGGGATAGGCTCAGAGTCGCTACATTTCACTTACTTCGTCTCGGGCATGGTCCGTCTTTTAGCCTGGGACAACAACTATCTCCTATGCAACAAATTACTACTGCGCCTATGCGTGCAGGTTTCAGTGCTACTTTCGGTTTACTGGGCGTTTTTGCTTTGATGCTTGCGGTACTGCCTACCAATGCAGACGCAGCATTGATTACTCGAGAACTTGATTTAGGAATGGCCAATAGCGACGTGACGTCACTTCAGACATTTCTTGCAGCCGATGCTTCTTTGTATCCAGAAGGAATCATTAGTGGTTACTATGGGTCGCTGACTGCAGCAGCTGTGGTGCGATTTCAGGCAGCAAATGGTCTTGCACAAGTAGGGCGTGTTGGCCCACAGACCCGTGCGCTTTTGAATGCACGTATGGGCAGCGGTTCTCCCGTGACGCAAACTGGAGACCTGTCGGCACCTATTATCTATCCTGAAACAGTATCAACAGGTCCAAACTCGCTCACGTTCGCATGGACCAATAGCGAAGCATCACGCGGGCGCATCATGTACGGCACTACCTGGCCGTTTCTCTATGCTACTGCACCAAGCGTGAGCACCACGGGGTATGGATCAACAGCCAATATCACTATCGGCAATTTGAACCCAAACTCGATGTACTACTACGTACGCGAAGCTGTTGATGGTTCGGGCAACGTGCAGTGGACGACGGCAAAGCCACTGAGCACTCGCTAGTCATTAGTTAGTGTGTTTATAAGAAACCCGCTCCTTGAGCGGGTTTCTTTGTGTATGTGCTTGCCGAGTGCGCACCCATGCGTTATGGTCCGCGCCAGAGTGGTTCATTACAAAAAGGAAGACACAGATGCAGATCGTGTTGGCGACGGAAAACCCTAGCAAGAAAGAACAAATCTTCGCTCTGTTTACCGGAAGCAACATCACACTCGTGATGCCCTCCGAAGTGGGTATTGTGGGTGCTGCCGTTGAAGACGGCAGAACGCTGTATGAAAATGCGCAAAAGAAAGCGCGCTATGCGCATCGCCACGGTACATGGAGTATGGCGGATGACACCGGTATTTTCATTGATGCACTGGATGGCGAACCGGGGGTGCATACGGCGCGTTGGCTGAGTGCACAGGCGCACACAAAAGAGACGATGGAGTATTGCCTACATCGCATGCGTGATCATGCAAATCGCCTGGCTGTATTTCGCACCGTGGTAGTGCTGATTGATCCCAGGGGGGATGAGCGGTGTTTTGCGGGTCATGTGCGTGGCGCTTTGCGCAGGGAGCCTACCGTGGAGCCGCAGCCAAAAATGCCATTTAGCCCACTTTTTGTGCCGGAAGGGTACACGAAATCGTGGGCCGAAATGAGCGTAGAAGAGGAGAACAAGATCTCGCATCGTGGCCAGGCGTTTCGAGCCGTCCGCGAGTATCTTGAGTCATTGGGCGAATGTGCCCCGTAGTGCGTGGCCGCCGGAACCCTTGGTTCCGGCGGCTTTTGTCTGTCGCGTAGGGAGCTCGATTAGGTATGGTATTATGGACGGCATATGGCAGGAGAAGGATTTGGAAAACGTGGAACAAAGAAGGCTGCGCACACTTTTGGGGAAGGTGCGCCGTTGTTTAAATTCACCCTGAAAGATATTGCTGGACACATCGAAGATATGGCACACATCGGTACACCCGATGAAAAACCACTTGAAACCACTCGCGTACGAAACGAGCTTAATAGCTTGCGTGTGCGAGGGTTGGTGCACGAACTAAAGCATCGCATAGTAGGCACTGATGGGCACCTTGCACATCGAACCAATGCTGACGATGACTCACTGGATAAGTTGGTAGCCTCGATAAACGCCGCGCTTAAGCGCACATAAGGCTTCTTGGAGATTCTTTCTTGCACCCGTACGTGGGTGCTTTTTAGTAGTCGCACATCACTGCCTCGAATCCGAGTGCGGTGGTGAGTACTGCTTTTGCTGTAGCGCGATTGCCCAGCATATCTACCAGACCTTCTTCAAGAGCAAGCGCGCCAGGAAGCGCGGAACCATCGGCAAGGCGCACCACCTTTTCGCGATCCATCTTTCGAGAGGTGGCAACAAGGTCAACAAAATGTTCGTGCCAGGTTGCCATACTGCGCTCGAAGAGCGCTCGCTCTTCTGCGGTGAGTGGTTTGTTGGGATTGCCAGAATCTTTGAATTTTCCAGATGACAGCGATACAAACTCCAACCCTTCGCGTTCGTTCTGCCCAGACGCTTGCAGGTAGGAACTGGTTATACCGATTGAACCAACATCAGAGAATGGTGATGCGATGATGGTGTCTGCGCCCATGGCCGCCATGTATGCGCCCGAGGTTCCTACTTCGCGGATCAGCGCCACTGAAGGTTTCGTGAGTTCATTCATGGCATCCAGTATTACTTCTGAGGCGACAGGAGTGCCGCCGTAGGAATCAACCTGCAGCATAACGGCAGCAACGTTCGGATCTTGTTCGGCGTTTCTCAGAACGCTCACGACAAAATCAGCATCGGTGTAGGGAAGTGCGGTACCGGTTGTTTCGTCGGTGGGTGCCAGTGCTGCGTACGGATTACCAAAAAGAATGTCGCCACTGAGGGGTACGACGGCAACATTGCATGCGCCATCTGAAAACCATGGGCTATACGGAAATGAGCGTGCGTCGCTCCACACACCATACATATTGAGCGCGAGCTTGAACACGATAATTGCGGCAACGCCCCAGAGGATAGGCTTGCCGACGAGTTTGAGTACTTTTTCTATAGGCATACACAGCAGTATATCGTACAGAAGCGGTGAAATTCGTTGATGCTGCTATAGTAGGTGCATGGAACAACAAACCGCGCAGGTCTTGGACGTGGCGCAGATGGTGCAGCTGAAGCTGATTGATTTTGCACCAAAGCTCGTGCTCGCGATTATGGTGCTGGTCTTAGGATGGCTTGGTATTAATCTGCTGGTGCGCACGATGCGCACCGTGCTCACCAACTACGAATTTGATCAGGCGCTCGAGCGCTTTGTAGAGAGCATCACGAACGCACTATTAAAGGTGGTGCTCGTGGTAACCGTGGCAGGAATTGCAGGTATTGAAACGACGTCACTGGTCGCACTGCTCGGAGCTGCAGGACTTGCCATTGGCTTGGCGCTCCAAGGCTCGCTCGCCAATTTCGCAGGCGGTGTGCTCATTTTGATACTGAAACCGTTTAAGTATGACGACTACATTGTGGCTCAGGGTGTAGAAGGGAAGGTGCAGAAGATTGAAGTATTTAGCACGACCATCAACACGATAGATAATCAGCGCATTGTGATTCCGAATGGCGCACTGGTAAACGGTGTGATTGTAAACAAAACAGGAAAGGAAACACGCCGCATTGATTTGCCGATCGGCATTGGCTACGACTCGCTCGTTGACCGTGCTCGCCAAGTGGCACTCGGCACCGTGGCAACAGATCCACGCGTGCTACACGACCCGATGCCAGAAGTGGTCCTTATCGCGCTGGGCGATAGTGCGCAGCACATCGAAGTGCGCTTTTGGGTGAACACTGCAGATTTTGCTGCAAAGTTCGATTTGTTGGAAAAAATAAAGATAGCGTTTGATGGTGCCGGCATTACCATACCGTATCCGCAGCGTGTGGTGCACACAGCTATCGCTAAGAGCGAGAAAACCAAGAAAGTTTCGAAAAAAAGTACGTCCTAACGTATACTCTCCGTCAGGACATTGAAGAGGAGAACGGACGATGATCTACGATACGGTGCCTACTGATTTCGCTCCGCGCTTTAGTGCCGCTGCTACTCTGGTGGAATACCACCCAAACGATGGTGGGCCACTCTCGGTGCTGTTTCTGCAGCGGCACATAGAAAAACCGCAGGGTGGCACGTGGTGCTTGCCGTGTGGAAAAGCGAATCCGGGAGAGAAGCCTTCGGCTGCTGCGTCCCGCGAACTGTTTGAAGAGACGGGTTTGCGTGTGCATGCTGAAGCATTGTCGTTTGTAGCACGTGTGGCTGTGCAGCATGCACCACAGTACGGCGGGTACCAATTTTGGTACCACCTGTTTCGCTACCGTGTGAGCGAAATACTTGAGATGGACGAAAAGCGACAACGCCCCATCACGCTCAATCTTCAGGAGCATACGGCAATCTTTTGGTGTCCGCCGTGGGTTGCGTGGCGTTCAATCAATCTTATTCCTGATGAAGCACCGTGCTTGAAGCGGGTGTATGGCATCCGCTGAAAATAACGGGTGTGACGGGTTCATGAAGTGGGGCCGCCTCGAAGAGGCGGCCCTTTGTGTGGCGGGCCACCGTGACTCGTCTGTGGGTATTTCCTGTGGTAAAATGCCGGCGATGTACGCATTGTCAGGACTCGTAGGGGCGCTTACTTCATTTGTCACTTCTACTGTATTTGCGGTATCTGAAACCGCCCACGAGGTGGTTGGAGACGCTGTGCCGGCAGCAACTGCCATCGCCGAACATGCACCCGAGGCGTCACACTCGGGTATCCACGTGGCGCTCGCGGCCGAGCGACTGGGTACCTTTATGGGTATCCCTATCACCAACACGCTCATTACCGCGTGGGTGGTTATGGCGGTCCTCATCACCCTTGCGTGGTTGGTGCGACGC
>JAGOVW010000037.1 GCA_018060545.1 Minisyncoccota bacterium | reverse complement strand
CGCACCGGCCTGCAGGCCGGTGCGCATGTGACTTAATGTCTTGTTTACTACTACATAGCAACTTACCGCTCAAGAACTGAACAATCCGGAATCATTGAGCCATGTGCACGGCTGACGCTCGCGCAGACCAAACGCATTTTTTCGGTGTCATACAGATCATGTGCATTGCTTACAACCTCTTTGAAACATGCATTCTTTTCATGCGCACGCACCCCTGCGCTGCTGCAAAAAGATATTGCCTTCACATACTCGCTCCCCGGCTCGCCATTGTTGTACAGCTTGTTGAGTGTCGCCCAGATGCACCATGGTCGGAAATCGGAACTCAGCGCTCCGCACTCGCTGACGAATGAGCCAATTGTTTCTACTGATGCGTCTGCGTCAACAAATATCACTGCCGCTCCCTTAAAGATTTCTGGAAACAATGGTGGCGGGACAGATTCGCGCAAGAGTGTAACCGTACGTTTTAAATCGAAACCCGCGAGCGCAGGGACAGCGGAGGAAAAAGTGCTAAAGCAAGTGCTCTGATGTTCCTGTTTTTGCTGGGCACATAGCGCGAGCGAGTTCTCATCGAAAACAAACTCATACTGCTTGGCCTCCATATACACATTCATGGCGTGAAATACTCCCGAGATGCAGCGATCTCTGTAAGAGGTATCGCCGGGGATGGTGTCGCAATACGCGAGTGCAGGATCAACAAGTGACTGGAACTTTCCCCAATACTCTGGTGCTGGTGGGTCGGGGATGAGACCAATACCGATGCCATGATAGCAGTTTCGACGATTGGCGCGCATCAATTCTTCTGTCGCACCTTCCAATGATGCGCAGAAATCTTTTGACGCTGCAATGCCGTGTTCGGCTTGGAGGGCCGTGGTAAAGCCATGCCAAAGTCCGTAGCCGCACGAGGACGCTTCTTCATCGATGCTAGGAAGCGTGTCTGCCGCCGTTGCTCTGTAGGCATTCTTTCCTAGATCATGCGCAAAGGTGTGGCAGCTATTTGGATAACGAACTGCAATGTCGGCGAATATAGTACGTGCCGTATCGAACGGTTCCTTGTGCGCAATATGTCGGAAGTAGATTTCCATACAACCGGCTTGCTGCAATGGGTCAGGAAGTGCAGTACACGTTTCTTGGTCGGTTACTCCGGAGACATCGTTTGGCCCCACCACGACGATGCCACTCAGTGCGGGTGCGGCATGATCATGAAACGCGAAGGTTCCTTCTTTGGAAAAAGTGAATCTCCAGGAGCGACCTGGCGCCACTTCATTCCGTGCATCAAACTCAGGGTACGTGGTGTGGGTAGGGTGTGGGCCAGCGGCGGGCCACATCGGCTGGAATGTAAGGTTCACAAACCGAACCGTGTCACCGGAAGCGATGCGCATAATGCGTGGGTAAAAGGAATGGGGAAGGCGCAGTACGATGTGGTTCGATGTATAGACCCACATGCACATAACGAAAGTGACTACGGCCAGTGCGCCAATGGCAGCGACGGCAAACGACAGTCTATGTGTTCTCTGCACCAGCCACAGCATGGCGGCATCATATCATTTACGCATTACTTAACTGGTGCGATACACTATATATATGACAAAAGTACGTATGAGTTCTGGCGCGGTGCATAAGGTGCCCGCAGATTTGAGCACCACCATCACGAATAAGGCGAAGGCATACGAAACATGGGAGGACATTACGCCCCTGGCGCGTAATGAGTGGATTTGCTGGGTGGAGTCGGCGAAGCAATTGGAGACACGACAGCGCCGTATCAGAATCGCGGGCGAGAATCTCGCAAAAGGGAAGCGCCGCCCCTGCTGCTGGGCCGGCTGCCCGCATCGGTAGTCTTTTCTTTTTTTCGGAACCGCAACTGTTTCGATGTTGTACACACTTGCAGTGAACGAACGTTCACTTATACTGGGTGTATGGCAGACGAGCGGCACATAGAAAGAGTCACTAAGTTTTTTCGCACACACAAGCGCATGCCCAGTGTGGCGGAGCTTACGCGACTTGCAGGATTCACTTCCAAAAATGCAGGGCACCGGCTTGCGCAACGTCTCATTGATCAAAAAATCTTGGCGAAGGATGCTACGGGAAAATTAGTGCCGCACCATGCATCGAGCAGGGTGAAGCTCTTGGGTGTCGTTGAAGCTGGCTGGCCTTCTCCTGCTGAAGAAGAATTGGTAGACACCATGAACCTAGATGAATACTTGATTGAAAACAAGGAAGCAACATATCTACTGCGAGTGAAAGGGGATTCCATGATTGATGCAGGTATCCAAGAAGGCGATTTGGTAATTGCCGAGCGCACCAATAGCCCCAAGGTAGGAACGATTGTTATTGCCGAAGTGGATGGAGAGTGGACCATGAAGTATCTGCGGAAAAATGCGAGCGGTCTTTTCCTTGAAGCCGCAAATGCGGCATATAAGCCAATTCATCCCGAGGAAGGATTGCGAGTTATTGCTACGGTAAAGGGGGTCATCCGTAAGTACTAGTATGGAACCACTCAGTGTTCGCTCCTTCCCTCGCGCCATCCTGCATGTGGATGGCGACTCCTTTTTTGCATCATGCGAGCAGATGCAAGATCCTTCATTGCGCGGGAAACCTGTGGTGACGGGATTAGAGCGTGGCATTGCATCATCCATGAGCTATGAAGCAAAGGCGCGCGGTGTGACACGAGCGATGTCACTGAAAGATATTCGCCGCCTGTGCCCAGATGCAATCATCCTACCTTCAGATTATGAGCTCTATTCGCTCATGTCGTTGCGCATGTACGAAATTGTGCGGCGCTATTCTGATGCGGTGGAAGAATACAGTATCGACGAGTGCTTTGCCGATCTCACGGGCATGCGCCGCTCGCTGCACATGTCGTACATACAGATTGCAGAAGCAATCAAAGTGGATCTAGAGACAGAGCTTGGTGTCACATTCTCGATCGGACTTGCCCCTACCAAGGTGCTCGCCAAGGTTGCGTCCAAGTGGAACAAGCCATCGGGTTTGACGGTGATTCCTGGGCGTGAGGCGCATACCTTTCTTGCGCAATTGCCAGTGGGGGATGTGTGGGGGATCGGCCCTCAGACTGCGAGCTATCTCACAAAAAAAGGGGTGGTCACCGCGCTTGATTTTGCGCATGTAGATGAGTCCACCATAAAACAATCACTGTCTAAACCATTTCGCGCCATATGGTACGAACTGCACGCCCAGATGGTGTACCCAATCGAGACGCAAAAAAAGGTTGCCTACAAGTCCCTCTCCAAAACAAAAACATTCACACCGCCCTCCACTGATCCGGCATACGTCTTTGCACAGCTTTCCAAAAATATTGAGAATGCCTGCATCAAGGCACGGCGATACAAGCAAGCATCGCGATACATCTACGCGTTCCTCAAGACTCAGGACTTTCGGTACCAAAGCATGCAGATAACTCTGGCGAAGCCAACGGCCTTGCCTCATGTCATCGTGCAGGCATGTAGAAACCCATTCGAAGAAATCTTTAGAAGTAAAACTCAGTACCGTGGCACGGGAGTAGTGTTGGCCGAACTCGAGCCAGCATTGGCGCAGTTGGATTTATTTGGTGAGACAGAGGCACAAGCACAGACCTATAAAATATTTGAGCATCTCGACGCCATGAATGAGAAGTATGGCAAGCACGCAGTGTTTCTGGGGAGTAGTTTTTTGGCACACAGCAAGGGTTCACATCAAGGCATCCGCGGTGTTGCCCCCAAACGCCAACGGGCGCTCCTCAAGGGTGAGACGAGGCGCCGCCGCATTGGTATTCCGCTAATAGGGGAGGTGTCGTAGAGTTTTCCTCGTGACGCGTTGGCTTACTTCTCCTCCATTTCTTTATCCTCGGCATCTTCTGTCAGACCTTCACACTTCTGACAATGCTCACAGGTGCACGAACATGTACCTGGCTTCTTGTCGCTCACAGAACTCTCTTCGGAATGCTCGTCCTTCTTATGTTTCTCATCCTTGTCGTGATCCTTGTGTTTGTCGTGCATACTCTTTATATAAGTCGTACTAATACGTCTCAGTATGCAGAGTGCACATGAGCGTGTGATGAACGACGGTGTTCGCCTTACTTCATGTCATTGTCATATCCCATCGGTATCATAAAGACATGAACCAAAACCAAGATCAGTATCCAATAGACAAGCGCTCGCACGCGCGGCAGGCGCAAACACATACGGCGCCGCGGCTCGAAGGAGTTGTAAAAAATGTAGGAACCACAAAAAAGCTTAAGGCAAAAGGAGGAAAGAAGCTGGTAAAAGGTAAAGAATAGAAACGGATAGGCAAAAACATGCTTTCCTTTGGTGTGCGCAAGTGTGTTTGAGGGGTATAAGAAAGCCGCCCGGCTGTGTCGGGCGACGTTTCGATACATACAAGGCCCAGCACTTGCCGCAAAACTATGCACCTGCCTCAATAGGCACCATTGTCGCACTGTGGTATACAGACTTCATGAAAAAACCCTACACGTGGGCTGGTATTATTGGCATTATCATC
This sequence comes from Minisyncoccota bacterium, assembly GCA_018060545.1. Classification (GTDB taxonomy): domain Bacteria; phylum Patescibacteriota; class Minisyncoccia; order Phycocordibacterales; family UBA2100; genus JAGOVW01. The sequence continues at coordinate 2,165 of JAGOVW010000037.1, read as the reverse complement.
GTCGTTGCTGACATAGTACAGATTAGTTCCATTTTGACTCACCCCACCTCCGTGCCCCTTGCAGATCATGCGGATATCTTTGGCGCTTTCATGCAAGCTCTCTTTGGTGCGTTTCTTGTTTGGATATATCTCTATTACAAAGGTAAAGAGGAGCGAGGTGAATTGCAGGGTGGTGACATAAAGCCAGGGAGCCTAGAGGAAGCTGAGCGTGTCAAAAGAATGCAACAATGGGGCGTCATTCTGTACTCTCTTTTTGCTATTTCAGCATCTGCGCCTATTTGGTACTTGGCCGATTTCTCGCAAGGTCTGACGTTAACGACTGCTTTTTTTATTTTCGATATCATATCGAGTCTCGGAATATTCGCAGTCGTTGTTGCTCTCTTGCGTGGCCGTCCTCTTTTACAATACTTACTCATACTGACGGTCGTGATGGGGATTGGGGAGGCAATCATATTGTACTTTCGAAATGGGTGGCTTTACGCAAGCCTGGTACTCTTAGCTATACCCTATTTCGCGTTCGCAATTAAAGCGCCGTCAACTCGAACAAATTTCCGCATCGCAACATTTCTCATACTGCCGTTGAGCTTTGCTGTCGGGGCAGTTCTTAGCAATTTTATTCAAGCGAACCTGACGGCAATTGCAAAAGAGAGTTCGCGTATCGAACAGGAACTTGGTACTCAAAATTTAGTATCTGCTCAGGCATACGAAGTATTCTTGCAGAAAGAGAAGCCAACCCAGAGTGACATTCAAAGTGTGATTAAGGCGCTTGATAAGGTCGACGAATTGACAAAGGCGCTACTCGAAAATGCTAAGAGTGTAAAAGCGGAGTATGATCTTCAAATGTCGAGCGCCAGTCGCCTCCGGAATCTTGCATTTGTCGATGAGTACACCCTTTTTCTCGAAGTAAGTCGCGAGCAGGCCGATGTAATGCGAAACCTGATGCAGTATGCTTTGACCGTAGATTTTGGCGCCCTTAATCAGGAACAGGTAGAGAAATTGGAAGGGTATAAGCAGCGTGTTGCTGAGCTCGCTGGAAAGATTTCAAATGCGGCTCACGAAATGAAGACTGATTAGAACCATGTAGAAAGCCGCCCGACTGTGTCGGGCGGCTTTTTGCATGTGCGGTCATTGCGACAGGCGGCGCAGTATACGCGCGCAGAGATTGCGAAGCGCAGGGTTCATATAGCCAAGCACCAGCACCACAGTGGCCACCGTCGTTAGTAACTTGCCGCCAACGATGAAGAAGGCGGCGACATAGATGCCCGCTGCCTCGGCTATCGCAAAGCCAAGCCAGATGACAAAGAGCCCTGCAACGTACAAAAGTGGGATCTGCCAGAGTGGTATCCTGCGAAGAGTGTTAATCATCAGCGGGCTCCTCTGCATCGGTGTCAGAAGATGCTTCTTCCTCTGTATCGTCCTCTGGCGGGTCAGGCTCGGCGCCGCAGACTGGGCACCCAATGGATTCGAAGGTGCCTATGCCGATATTGGCCTGGCATTCTGGGCAGAAGGGATGCATGTGCATTCTCCGTGGCTGTACTAAAAAAACTATGCACTCAACAAGCGGCATTGTCAAACTCGGGTCTCGCATGCCGAGACTGGGGCTTCATTGAGAGTTTCATAATCCACAGCGTAACGCTGAAACTATATCCCCACGAATGAATACGGTTCCGCGGCGCATGTTGTCTGTACGCGCGTACAATATTGGGTATTACACTAGTTGCTAAACACATGCGAAATAAAAAAGCGTTTGTTGTGGTAGGGGTTGCTGCGTTGTTTGTGAGTCTCTTTAGCTGGACGTACGCCGGTCAGTCAACGGTGAACAGTCTTAATGCGCTCATTGCATCCAATCCAGAAACGCTGGATTATTTAATTCAAGACGTGTGCGTGGATGCGCTGGACCGACCAATTGCCGGCGACCCGGCTGTATGTGGGACACATCGCAACGTGCGTATTGGTGAGAAGGTGCCATACATGATTACCGACTACCACACCGATTGGAACCAGCGCTTCCAGGGCCTCTTTAGCTATCCTGTTCCAGGCACCGACGGTACCCTTAAGGTAATCGCCACGAAGGTCATGACGGATGCGCAGCGCCCCGTGCTCGATGCTGGCTTCCAAATGTCTTACAGTGTGACACGTGATGGTTTTGATTTGATTGATACCAG
>JAGOVW010000036.1 GCA_018060545.1 Minisyncoccota bacterium | reverse complement strand
GCACCGAGTCACTTTTGTGCATCACGATCTCCGTGCGCCTTTTAATGAGTCAGTGAGCGCGCGACTAGGGTCACCAGACTACATTCTGCATTTGGCAGCATCGACGCACGTTGATCGCAGTATCAGTGACCCTATGCTCTTTGTTGCCGACAATGTAGTTGGTACCGGGCACTTGCTTGAATACGCGCGCACCCTTCCGACACTGCAACTTTTCGTAAACTTTTCCACTGACGAAGTATTTGGTCCAGCGCCCGCTGGCTCCGCTCACCGTGAAGACAGTCCCTACGCACCATCCAACCCGTATGCCGCTACAAAAGCAGGTGCTGCATCATTGGGGTATTCGTACTTTGTCACCTACAAGTTGCCGGTGATTACTACGTACACGATGAACAATTTTGGCGAGCGCCAGCATCCTGAAAAATTAGTACCGCGCACTATTCGTTCAGTGCTACGTGGTGAGCGGATGCCTATATTCGCAGAGCTCGACGAGCAAGGCGCATTGAAATCGGTGGGCAGTCGTTTCTGGCTCCATGCACGCAACACAGCTTCAGCGGTACTCTTCCTGCTTAATGCAGGGCGACCAGGGGATGCATACAATATTGTTGGCTTCGATGAGAAGACCAATTTGGAAATGGCTCAGAGTATTGCCGGCATCATTGGAAAACCACTGGTGTACGAACTAGTTGATTTCCACAAAGTCCGTCCCGGACACGACCGTCGCTATGCGCTCGATGGTGCGAAATTACGGCGGCTCGGATGGGCTCCTGAAGTGGATTTTGAATCGTCACTTGCGGAGACCGTTCGTTTTGCATTGAAGAACCCTGAGTGGGCATGACGCATATGCGCGGCGTACTATTGGCGGGAGGAAAGGGGACACGACTGCTTCCTGCAACACGGGTGATGAATAAGCACATGATCCCGATCGGTACGCGACCCATGATTGAGTATCCTCTCGCTACGTTGCGCGATGTATTTGGGATTCAGGACATTCTCATTATTTCTGGTGGTGAACATTTGGGTGCTTTTGCCGACTATCTGGGGGACGGTTCTGATTTTGGCGTACGCCTCACGTACCGTGTTCAAAAAGAGGCGCAGGGTATCGCGCGCGGACTTCAGCTAGCCGAAGATTTCTGTACGTCCTCAAAAAAGGAGCCATTCATGGTTATTCTTGGCGACAATGTGTTTGATAATGCGGCGCTCGCGAAAGCGTTTTCCTCACAAAAAAAGCGTGCTCAAGTGCAGGTCCCCGCTGTGGTGCTTGTAGAAACAGAAAACGCATCACGGTTCGGTGTGGCAACTATTCGAAATGGCCGAATTACGACCGTCACCGAGAAACCGGCGGTGCCGGAAAGTCCGTATGCGGTGAGTGGACTGTACTGTTACGACCAAAGTGTTTTTCCACTCCTTAAAAAACTACAACCATCACTGAGGGGTGAATTTGAAATCAGCGAGGTGAACGCGCGGTATGCCCAACAAAAAAAGCTGTCGCATTTTATATTAGATGGGTTTTGGTCCGATGCGGGCACCCCCGAATCGCTTGCCCGTACGCACGCATGGGTTGCCAGCAGCTACTCGCAGTAATGTGTGTGGGTAATTGTTTTCCACCTGCTTGCATAAAAAGCTTTTTTTGAACGCTATAATAGCCAGATGGAGCGCGCGCGTAAGGCGGTGAAATTTTTACTGCGTACAACCGCAGTGGTCACTGCATGTGCGGTCGTGATTATGGGGTTGCGTATCACTTTTTCAGGTACGCCTGCGTATGCATCATCCGACCTGTACAATCCTTCGTACTGTCTTGGTGCATGGGAAAACCCGCGCGCTGCAAGTGGTGCGCGCGAGACGGCCGATGGGACGCCATTCAACGACTTTGGGCCCACGAACGCAGCATTTCTTCCTCAGAATGCCTCGTCGCTCCTCTTTTGCGGCTATTTCGCCATTGAGCAGCGCGAGCGGCCGCCTGAAAAAGTGACTCTATCGTTTGTGTGGTCACTCGACCCACTTTTCCTCGACGCCTATAAGGAGGGTGAGCCTTCTCAGGGGGCACCCGCTTCTGGAAGTTCTCCGGTAGATACTGGAGTAGTTACTGAACCCACTGTACCGAATGAATCAGCTCATGGTGAATCTACGGTGAGCAACGAAGAAGCATCTGCCGTGAGTGAGTCACCGGAACCAGTGCCTGTGGTAGGTGAAGACCCTGTTCCTGTGCCCTCTACTGTAGACGTTCCTCCTCCTCCTGCTGCGGAAGCTCCGGCACCAGCACCGGCTGTAGAAGCAACACCGCCACCAGCGCCACCAGCAGAGGCGCCAGTCTCCATGCATTCATTTTTAGAGAGCGCAGTGTATTTCTTTACTCCGATTGCTCATGCGCAAGAAGCACCGGTGCCCGCTGAGGTACTGCCCGAAGCTGTTGCTACGCCCAAAGTACCAAGTGAGCTTCCTCCAGGAGCGCCTGAGACTACACCCACCGATGCAGTGGCAACACCACCGGCAGAACCAGTGCCTTCATCGAGCGTCATGCGCGATGTGCCGTTTGTGCGCGTGAGCTACAGTTTTGATGGCGCTAATTGGGTGCCGCTTCAGGCAGCTGGAACAAGAAATTGGGAACAGTTCCAGGTAGAAATACCAGCAGGTACCTGGGAAGAACTGCAGAATCTACAAATTATGCTGCTGCCGCTCCCTGGTGATGGCAATCGGCCGCCGCTGTACCTTGATGCTGTTGAGCTCACCGTGGAACAAGATCTCACCTTTTCAGAAATTGCTACGGATACGGTAGAAGATGCTCTTGCGCTTCTGGATAGCGCCGCCGCATCCATTACGGAGGCATTTAGTCCAAGCAGCAGCGATGGTGACGCTCTTTTGGCAGCGGCAAGTGCACCAATGGGGGTGGCTGCTCCTGTGGTCCATGAGCATACGAAGGAGGTATTGGTGTATACATTCGCTGGTTCGCCACTTCCTGTGGTGAGCAACTTGCCGTGGCATCCAGAAAAATTTGCTGCCACACTTCCACCGAATGCGGATTTGCCGGCGCCGCAGGTTGCCATAGATAGTACCGGGCGCGTACTCTCGGTGCGTGGGTATTGCGACGATGAATACTACGTGGTCCTCACCTTCCGCAATCCTGATGATTACTACGGTGCACCGCAGCAATTTACATCCAATTATGCTGGTGTCTGTGACGGGGGCTCTTTCCAATACGAGGTAACTCACTTACCTGAGAATACCCCGGATGGGACGTACTACTTACTGCTCGCAAAGCAGGGCAGCGACACACCGTGGGTACCTACATCAAAGCTCTTGCCAATACAAATTGGGCGAGCGCAAGTTGTGGTGCGCGAAGACGCACAGTAAGCTTTGTTTCCATGGCCATTACTGCACGCAATTTGGAAGGTATTAGTGGTGTTTTGGTATCACTGTCGCGCAGGCTTCCACTCCCTGAAGCACAGCATGTGTTCGCACTATTTGCAGGTGACAATGCGAAAGGTGCACGCCTTCTCGACGACACGGCACTCAAGGTGCGAGTATTTACCTTCCCAGCACTCGATCTGCAGATTGCCTGTGAATCTACGCGCGTACGCTTTGATTTGTTAAAGCCCCATAAGCCAGACGAATTTCGCCTAGGAGAAATTATGGGCACGTTTGCGCGCACGCTGTACCCCGATGTACCTTTTGAGCGTTTTGGTTTCAATTACGACACGGCCTACCAGTACGACGCGGTAATCCCTCAGCGAGAGCTCTGGAAAGCATTTATGCATGAAGATTTGATAGAGGAGATGACCCACTTTGGGTGGCAAGCCACTTTTCAGAAGGAGAAAGGGAAGCGCCGCGACACCTGCTTCTTTAAAGTGGTGTCACCGCTGGAATTGCGCGTTATGACCAATGTGGAATTGGATCGCCCACTTCCTCCACAGGATGCAGACGTACAGACGCTATTTGAGCGGTGTTATACTGAATCTCATGAGATCGTCCAAAAAATGGCGTTCTCGTAATGCATGACAGTAACCCAAGACGGCGTGCGATTTGAGCATGGGATGCGACGTTCTGTCGTGCTGTTTTTCATTGTGTGCGTTGAAGTAGTGCTTTCCTTTTTTGTGTATGTGGCGCTGACCGCAAACTTGATTTGGCCAGAAAAAAGCAGGGCAGCAACAGGGGTAGCGTCTGTCTTGGCGTACGAGGGAAGATTGATGGATGCAACAGGGAACCCACTTGGCGGCACTGGGGAGCCATACTGTTTTCGATTTTCTATCTATGATGCGGCGTCAGGTGGTACAAAGTTGTGGCCAACAGGCACCCCTGCAACCTCAACCGCAACTACGACCGACGGTGTTTTTAATGCCCTCGTTGGCCAGGCAGACGCACTCGACTACAACTTCTATGGAAGCGACACCACATTCTTAAACGTGGATGTCTATACGGCTACCTCAACCAACGGCATCAACTGTTTTAGCGGTACTTGGGAGACGTTGGCGCCGCGCCAGCGTATTGCCGCAACAGGCTACGCACGCAGCGCAGAGAATGTGTACAGCTCGCTTTTCTCAACTGATGTGACTGGTGGCATTGTGCACGTAGGGACAGGTGCCGGTGTTCCCGGTACCCCTAAATACCTTGGGCTCGATGTAAAGAGTGCTGCTGAGTATGTGGGGCAGAGCTGTGTTACCTCGGGCACCTTGTGGTACAACTCGGCTATTTCAAAAGCGCTCGTGTGTGAAAACGGTGTGATTCAAACGATGGGAAATTCTTCGGCCACCACCACTATCGCCGCCATAACTTCAAACACGGACGCTCCCGCCACAACAGGTACAGTCGTGTTTTCAAATAGCAACGGCGTGAGTTTTGGCATCAATGGGAATACTATCACTGGCAGTGTTGAAGGGCCTGCGTCGATGAACGGATTTATTCCCTATAATGGCAGCAGGGCAATCGGCCAGGCAGGGAACGCGAGCTCATGGGTGGTCCCTTTTTATCTTGATCAGCCACTTAATGCTGGGCAAGTGGTAATCCCTGTTCATTATTCACAAGCAACTAACAGTACGTTGACCGCCTCTCTGAGTATTTGGGTTCAAGTCTTCACAAGAAATGCTAATACATTGAGTAATCTCACTTCGGCATCGTATTCCCACTCTATAAATGGTAGCGGAACGCAAGGAGGGTCGGTATCAAACTCGTACAGTGGCTTGCGACACATAACAGTGGCACTGAACACAACCTTAACGCAGGGAAACTATTTCTTTGGCATTTTATCTCGGACTTCCACTGCTGGTGCAAACGCCTCTCTCTCGCAAATGGTTATTTCGTCACCAAACAACAACTTTTCTGGATTTTTTGGTTCTGCTAGTACAAATACACATGGTTTTTATGGTCTTGGATACGGCACTTTTAGTGCGACCCGGTCCACCACGACGGGATCGATAAACATCTCCGAGATTCGCAATTCGGCTGCGCTCTTGCGCTCTCAGCCATTCTTCTTTATAACTGCGAGCTACACCTAGACTATGAAACCTGCTGTCGTTGTTGAGAACCTCAATCTAGGCTTACATAACGCTGACCTGCAAGCAACGGTAGAGCGTCTGAATCGGGGCCGTACCTATCAGGATCTCTCAACCATAATCATTTGTCCTACGCGCGGCATGATTCCTGATCGTGTTGTACAGGCGTGGATGGGCATGATTCGCCCCATGAACCAAAAAGTAATCGGGCCTATTTTTATACGCGGGTACGAGGTAGGAGAGGCGTATAACATGGCTGTTCAGATGATACTTTCTAATCCAGATCTATCCACGTGGAAGTACATGCTGACGGTTGAGGAAGACAACATCCCACCTCCAGATGGTTTATTGAAATTGTATGAAAGTATTGGTGAACACGCATGTGTTGGTGGTCTATACTGGACGAAAGGAGAAGGTGGGCAGCCGATGATTTACGGCGACCCATTAGTGGAGCCGCTCAATTTCATCCCTCAAGTGCCGCGAGCTGAAACAATCCAATCCGCTAACGGTTTGGGTATGGGGTTCAATCTTTGGAAGGTGGAGCTATTCAAAGACGAGCGGCTACCAAAACCCCTTTTTAAGACAGTGAACGAGTATGTGCCTGGACAAGGTTCGCGTGTCTACACGCAAGATTTATACTTCTTTGAGAACGCAAGAAAGCTAGGGTACACATTTGCATGTGACACGCGGGTAAAGGTGGGGCATTATGATGCAGTATCAGACATTGTATGGTGAACCACGCTGGAACTGCACGTTCTATATCTCTCTTGCTCAGTGGGGTGCTAGTGGGGCTCTGTGCAGGGGTGTTTCTTGGGCAACGTGTTTTGGGTGGAGACATAGCCATGAGGATTGAGGACGATTTAGTTGAGCATGCAAAGAAAGGTGTTTACACGAACCCGCTCCTGGCGTGCGGAGACTTAGATAGCCTCTCTGTAGGTGCTATGCAAACGCTCAAGAAGACTCTTGAGGGAATAATCGAAAATCGGCGTCTTGCAGGGCACGTATCACACGTGTCCGTCTATGTGCGTGATTTGAACAATGGACCATGGCTGGGTATCAACGAGCGCGAATCTTTTTATCCTGCGTCTCTTCTTAAGGTTCCTCTGTTGATGGCGACATACAAGGCGGCAGAAGATCGCCCAGGATTTATGGAAAGTACACTGACGTTCAGCTTGTCTCCGTTTGAGACAGTGCAATTGTTTCCCCCAAAAGAAAAATTGGAACAAGGGAAAAACTATACCGTGCAGGAACTACTTGAACGCGCGATTGTCTTTTCTGATAACGATGCGACGGCTCTCTTGGCTGTAGCGGTCGGGGCTGAGCCCGCACTCGAGGTTTTTGAAGACTTCGGTATCGCAAAGCCGTCGCCGAATGCAGACTATCAAATGCAAGTACGAAACTACGCCTCATTCTTCCGCGTGTTATACAACGCCTCGTATTTGAACCGTACCCACTCAGAAGAGGCGCTTTCCATACTTGCGCGAGTAGATTTCCCCGATGGCTTGCTAAAAGGGGTGCCGAAAGGGGTGCCGGTTGCACATAAGTTTGGTGAACGAGAAGGGACTATCGAAGGTGGCGACTATCAATTACATGACTGCGGTATCGTATACACGAATAACCCATACCTCATTTGTGTTATGGCCCAAGGCAAGTCAACTCAAGGGATGCTCGAGGTAATAGCGCTCCTCTCAAAAGAGGTGTACGAGACCATAAACACTATATAGTGTCAGCTGTGC
>JAGOVW010000035.1 GCA_018060545.1 Minisyncoccota bacterium | reverse complement strand
GTTCTATGCACTGCTCGGCGTGACGACCATCCTCGGCCTTCTCTCCTGCGTGGAAGCTGGCCAGATAGTGAGGGTACTCGTCGGCTGAGCCCTTGGGCCGAATCGCGCGCGCATTGCGCACGATTCGGCCCCACTTGCGAGCAGTGGTTTCGCCACCCACTTACCCGTATACTGTTTCTAGTTCCTTAACAATTCATTCCCTTCTTCCTTCTGCCCATGGCAGCTAGGCAGTCCTTCCCCGTGAGATATTCAATTCGCGTAGTATTGCAGATCACAATAGTTTCTCACTGCAGAGCACACACGTTTCTTTTTCTGACACGATACGCTCGGCAGCAGTGCGACAGCATTGATATCTCACGGGGGATGATTGGCTTCGACAGGGAGATCGGCTCATACAGATGCATGGCATAGCTGTGGTACCTATACAAACTGCCACAACCCAATAAGTGCAACTAAAACAGCACGTGGCGTTCTGAGCCCAATTCAGGCTTCAGACCTCCAGTTCGCTTTCGCGTAAGTCCACCTTGTGGCAGCCATCGCGGCCGTTTCGCTACCGACATCCGATACGTAGTTTGAAACGTCATACTTTCGGGTCCGCCTACCCTATCGCACCGTAGGGACGGCTAAAGAAAGAGTGCTCGACGATGCGTCATCTTGTGCATTCCACACTCGCACCGTTTAAAAAACTCTGAATGTGCTACGCCCTGTAGATATTTGTGTGTTCCCTCACTGCACGCGGGTCCGATTCCCGCCATCTCCACCAATACGAAAATCCGCCCGCAAGGGCGGCTTTTTCGTTGGTGGAGATGAGCGATGTGCTCGACTTTGTTTCCTTACCTCGTTAGGAAACAAGAAGTGCCCTTGTGGTATGCGCACATCGCGAGCGGGAATTGAAAGGCGGAGCTATGTTTCTTTAGCAAAAGAAACCAGCGAGACGGGGTGAGAATGCACGGGATGCATTCGCAAGGACGGAGCGCGTCGGCGCGAGACGGGGTCGCGCAACCGTTTAGCAAAACGGTATGTGTGACTGGAATTTTTCGAGCGACGGCGAGAAAAATATCCCTGACCGATTCCCTACCTTTCGAACGAAAAATCTGAGGCGCCGCCCAAGAACGCAAGGTCTTTTGTGAGGCCAGCGGCCGAAGCAAAAGCCCGCGATTCTGGGACAATCCCGACATCAAAGACTTTCCGCCTCTTTTAGAATTGTGGTAAAAGTTTCCTGACACTTTATCCCACACAATGGACCCACTAGTACGAAAACACATTAGGCCTATTTTTTAACGTATTCCTGCAAGGACTAAAAGCTCGTGTATCACTCGCCTCATCGCAGTTCTGTTGTCGTCGATATCTTGCTTAGGCGTAATGTAGGTACGATGGTGTGCAGCTGTATCCCCAATATCCTTTATGAGACCAAGTCCTTGAACCAAGTTGCGACTCTTGTTTACGTTTGTGTCATTAGCGATATGAGTAATCAAATCACTCAACTGCATGAACACAGCTCCCTGTTTGATTTCCGCTTGCCGACCAGCAGTAATGTATACCTCTATCAGTATGCTCTCCATCAATCGTCGAAGTATGACTGCCGACGCATCGAAAGAGCCCGCATCGTATGAAGCATTTATTTGTTTCACCAGACGTTCGATATAAGTCCGAGTGCCTGAGACGAAATCTACAGGAATCACAGACGACGTTGCTTCAGGTTCAACGATATCAAGCAGGTTTCCATACTTCTCGGTCAGTTCTGGAAAACGAGCGGCATTTATGCGGAAAGTGTCTCTCGCCGTGCCATTCACCGTAAGCCTACTACGACGCAGAGCATCCCGTAGCCGGCCTACGTTTTGCCGACCAAAACCAAGGTCTTCAACGTCGTGTACGATATCTGTCACTGAACGCTCTGTGTAAAGCTGTGTTTGCTCGTAATACCAGAGGAGAGCAACCGCCTGCTCCAAGCGTGCTGGAACTCTCTCTGCGAGCCGTACAAGAAACTGTCTACGCGGATCCATGTTAATTTTTCAACATCTGTTCAACGTACTGTTTGCCCTTTCTCGAAATACGGTACGAGGTCGAAGTCCCTTTCTTTCGTGTAGAGCTCGCCATCACGTATTTGATCGCACTACTGCTGAGCGTCTTCGAGACGTTTGGTAAAGCCATATTGATACCAAACTCTTTCAGAAACTTGTAAATATCATTGGAAGTCAGCATTGCAGTTGCGCCAAAGTCTCGCTCAGTGATGAAGAGCGGAAGCAGCACACGATCAACCTGACTAGCATTGTCGAGAATCTTCTTTTCAATCTGCTCGAAGTCATCAGCATCTTTCGTTGCATTCACCAATGTGAGCACATCGATTTTCCCTTCTTTCTCATCCGTTTCAATGGACTTCGTGCCTCCAGTCTTCTTTGCTTTCTTTGCAGTAGCACCCCTGTCTGATGCCCCAGAGAAAGAGGCTTGCTCGCCGTAGAGGCTCAGGACGTGAGCAACTTCTTCCGTAGAGCCCTCAACTGTAATCACAGTCCCATTCGCAAGTTTGATTGTTGTCTTTGCCATATCTTAAAGGGTTAATGAGTAATGTTATTTACGTACAACGTATTTCCACTTCGACTTACCGCCCTCGGTGTTCGGTATTCGCTTCAAAGACCGTCGGTTCGACACAAACGTCTTTCTGATGGTCATATCGATGACTTTTGGGTCGTGGTAACGCGTTTCTTTCCTCAGCTCGGCATCGATTTCATTTACGAACCGCGGTGTCGAAAAAAAATCATCGTCTAAGAGTTTTTGAATATCGAGACCGACACCCGTGAGCTCTTTCGCCTTTCGTGGAGACTTTGAAGCTGAACGCTTCACTGAGGCAGCTCTCGGTTCAACTGGTTCTTTCCCGTCCATTTCATCGAGGAACGGTTCCACCTTGTAAGGGAGGATTGAGTACTGTCCGTACCCCGTCTTTCTTACGAAGCTTTCTTTCGCAAGCCTGCTCAAACGAGAGCCGACTGACTCCACCCTTTCGTGAAGCGCATTCGTTAGCTCCACAGGTCTGACACTCTGCGAGATACTCTCATCCAGAGCATTTGCGATGAATCGAATCACGAGACAGAGCTTAAGTGTGTCGTCCTTGGAGAGACGTGTGTTGTCTATCACAACGTTGCCACCCTTGGTGACACGTCCGTACTTGAGAGTTCTTTTGGCGAGTTCGTGAATCGAGTTTTGGTCGACTTCGTCTCCTACAATGAATTGGCTTTTTATATCATCTTTCATACTTCTGTTTCTTTCTAGTATTAAAACCCAATGATGTATCTAATTATAGGCGTATTTCTGGTACTTTCAAGAAAGTTAGGAGGTGCTCATTGTTTGGGATATACCAAAAATAGGAGATATTTGCCCTAAAACAGCTAGGAATATGAGTTTTTCTAGGTTCTTCCTTGAGCATACCACGAAATAAACGTGACAAAAACACAAGCCCAGAGGGCTGGTTCTATAGCACGGGGATGTATCCCCTTAAGAGAACGTTTCCTATCTCTCAAATGATTCTGAGGTCATCCAGACTACTACCACGCCTCAACGACTGTAAGGCTTTTGTGCACAGAAACCTGCGCAGCACGGCTTCCGCCACCCTCCTTCCCCCACCCCTCCCCCTATGGCATAGTGCTGGCAGTTGAAACTACAGGAGGAGTCCATGGATTCATCACTTGCCTACCTCTTTCTCGCACTCGCGTGCCTCGCCGCGCTCTGGTTCTTGAGCCCGACGTTTCGGGCGTACAGCTATCGAGCCCTCATCGGCCCGCCAAACCTGCGCATCGAAGAGCTGCCTGCCCTCATGAACGGGATGCAGAGCTTCACCGTCGAAAAGAATCCACGCAAAAAGTTATCGAGTGCGGATCGCAGCATCCAGGCGTACAACGGCCAGGTGAGCATCATCTACCACACAAAACAGGGCTCGAGTGCTCTTCTTGAAACGGTAGACATCGCCCACCACGGCAAAGCTGGGATGATCTTTACCCTCAAGAACGGAAAGATGGTCCACTTCGATCGCATTGGTGGCATGGCGTGCGACAACCCCGAACTCTCGCCCTGCGAAAAGGCGGCGCTTGAGCAATTCATGAATGGGGTGCGCAACTGTTTCGAGAAGCTGTAGGCTTCGCGGTGCACACCCGCAAACAAAAAAGGCGCGCTCTTCGAGCGCGCCTTTTACTTTTCCCGGCATACTGCCGACTACTTTGAGAGAAGCGAGAGCATCACCCGAGCATCCGCTACGCGTGATACCAGCCGCGCATGCAGGCCACCCGAGGCAGCACCCAGCTCGCGCGCGATATAGGCCGATTCGTCGAGGTAGTTCCCCACCTTTTCCCTGCTCCACATGGCTGGAAAGCTCTTCAGATTCGAATTGCGATCAGCAAGCTTTACCACCTGCACGTGCTGCGGTGCCGCTTTGATGCGCGCCACATTTTCCTCCAGCTGCTGCATCTTGGATGCAGCATTGCGCTCCTTGATGCTCTCGTCTTTTGAGAGTGCGGCCACGCCATCTGCTATCTGCTCGCCGAAGTGATCGCGTATGTCGCGTATCTGCACCGCGGTGTCTTCCACGGTGTCGTGCAGTATCGCAACGACTGCCGCCACTTCCAATTCCGGTACCGGCAGACCCGAGTAGTAGATCACCTCGTTCGCCACATCAACGCAATGGAAGATGTACGGTATGTGCTCGTTGCCTTTGCGCACCTGATTGCCGTGCGCCACGATCGCAAACTGCAGCGCCTGGTTCATGAGTGCGTTTGCCATAGGTTTAAATGCAGGCATCACTTTCTCCTTTTCTTTCAATGAGCCTGCACAGAGCATAGTGCCTTTTGGGTACGTTGTAGTTTTCCGTATCACTAGGTGAACATATTGTTTGCTTTTTCGGCTTAAAACGGCTATACATAAGGAGAATCTGAATTGTAAGAAAATTCTACACTATGGACCATTTTGAAGTACTTTCGTACGCTGGGATGAGCAAGAAGGAAGCTGCTGTATATGCGGCGCTTTTGGACAAAGGAGTCATGACCCTCTCGCAGATCAGCAAGGAAACACACATCAACCGCCCCGCCCTCTACACACTCCTTCCAAAAATGCAGCGTGACGGCGTGGTGAGCCAGGTGCAGAAACAAAAGCGTATCTACTACAAGGCCGAGTCCCCTGCTCGCCTACTGGAAGCATACAAAGCCGAGCATGCCACCATCGCCACGCAGCTCTCTGACATGGCACGTACATACGCAACACACGCAGGAGACAAGCCAACCATAAAATACTTTGAAGGAATGAAGGGGGTAACCTTCGTCTTTGACGATATTGCGCACACCCTTCCTAAAGGCAGCACCTTCTTTCGCTACACATCGCGCACCGGCAACACACACAACCTGGCGCATACCTACTACGCCAAAGTGCGCGACGCACACCAGCTTGAGCGCATGGTCATCACCAGCGAAGCCAAGGCAAAAGGCAAAGAGAAAAAGCTGGAGCGTTCGGTAAAAGTGGTGCCAAGGGAGTTTGATTTGTTTGAAGACAATATTTCACTGGTGATTTATGGCGACAAAACGGCCTACATAGACTACACATCAAACACTGCATTCATCGTGGAGTCCGCTAAAATTGCACGCTTTCAAGAAAAACTCTTCCGCTTGTTGTATAAAAAACTGGATGCCAAATAGAAACACAGCGCCACAAAGTGGCGCTGTGTTATGCCTTTTCACGCAGCGGTTTGCTTGGTGCGCCGCGCATTGAGAATAGCCTGCACTTCGGGACGCGTCGGCTGCTTTTTGAGTGCAACCGTTCGTATCCGATTGGTGACACCGCGAAGCGTCTCGGACGCCGCTTCGAAGCGACGAACAAGCTCATCTATATCTTCACGAGATGCATTCGCCAGAATCCTCTCGAATTCCTGCGGCTGCCAATCAACAACGACTGAACCACCCACTCCATCGCAGAGGGTCTCAAGTACATTAAGGCGACGGCGTGGTTGGTGATATTCCGAGCGCATGCGATCACCCCGTCCCCCTTTTCGATACTTGAGGACCATATCCTTGATGAGCGCAGTGGCGCGCTGAGTATTGAGATTGCGCTTCTTGATCACGTCGTAGAGCACACGTTGCAGCGCAAATCGCCGTGAGTCTTCCGTGAGGAGATCCCGCGGTTTCAGCACTGCGTCCATGTTGCCTGCAATCTCTTGCAATTTCTCGGGCGAAACAGACATCACTCCACCCAAGTGCTGTGCCGTGGTGAGCGCAATGCGCTCTTTCTCCGGCAACTCGCTGTTCATGGCAGCTTGAATGGTTGGGTCGAGCTGGGTCAGGTTCAGGCGGTACCGAATGGTAAGACTGTTCCACCCATACTGATCCGAAAGCTGCTCCAGCGTCCACCCTGCCTGTTTCAGAGAAAGGATTTCATACCCCTCTTCCAATTCGGTGAGTGGGTCTTGCCCTTTATTCAGAAGCGAGACGTCTGAACGGTGCTCTTTCTCGTTGGGATAGATGCGCACCTCTATAGGTACCGCGCGAAGCTCTACCTCTACGGCCGAGCGTGTGCGGCGATGTCCACTCACGATGATGAGCGGCAGATGCTCGTGCTCGGGCAATACTGATGCCCATGGTGCGCGGGAGCGTGGCGTAACCACGATACCGTCGCGCACACCACGACTGCGAACGCTCTCTTTCAGTTCAGCGAGCCTTTTGGGGTTCATGTCCTTTCGTGGCTGCTTTGGGTCGGGAGCCAGCTGGCAGGGGTCTGCGTACCCCGAACCACCATGCTGTTCCCACCATGCCTGCGGCCCCACGGGGAGCATGATTACGTCCCCATTCGGCAGTTCGATAGAAATCGAATCAGTAGTGCAGCGCATGACATCCTCCAAGATTGTTGGAAACGCACTGTGTAAAAGAAGTCTGCATCCACCATAGCGGCGGCCAGCGCAAAGTCAATCAACATAGATTACCTAGCGCAGCCGCAGCGCAGTACGCAATATCTTGCGGAAATAGAAACACAGCGCCACAAAGTGGCGCTGTGTTTTGTTTGATTCCTCGAACCTCAGCCGGAAAGATCCATCTCGTCTTCACAGACGGTCGCTTGCTTTCGAACATCGAACTGCCGATTAAAGAAATGGCTCAGCATCAACGTACCAATGAGGAACGCAACGAGCCAGTACCCGATATGGTCATGGCTAATGGTGAGCGCTAATCCCAACCCGACGATAAACACACCTGATGTTGCTTCCCGCCAACGCACAGGCGTTCCGTTGAAGAGCATTTCCACGATTGCCAAAGGGTAGCAAGCGCTTAATGCACCGAACCACCACAGCACGCTGCCAGTATAGAGATG
Source organism: Minisyncoccota bacterium (assembly GCA_018060545.1). Taxonomy (GTDB): domain Bacteria; phylum Patescibacteriota; class Minisyncoccia; order Phycocordibacterales; family UBA2100; genus JAGOVW01. The sequence continues at coordinate 80 of JAGOVW010000035.1, read as the reverse complement.
GAAACCCATCCCTATGGCAATGAGCGCAGCGCCACAGGCGTTAATACACATACGCTTTTCTTTGTCGCTCATTTCAGATC
>JAGOVW010000008.1 GCA_018060545.1 Minisyncoccota bacterium | reverse complement strand
ATCACTACCCGATACACTGTGACTTTGAGGTAACCAACATGCTGTTGTACTTTAACGAACCATGGAATCAAAAATCAGAAGAAGCGCGTGCCTTTGCTGCGAAGCACTACTTCAATGTGGTGTCAGACATCCTTGTTGAGCTTAAGGTCAAAAAATCATAGTACACTGCGGGCATGGATGTGCGGGACACAAAAAATGATCCCTCCGGGATGCTCAATGGGAGAGAGAAACGCATTCTCATGCTCGCGGGCGTGTTCTTTTTGGGTGGCGTTATGTTCTTCTTTCTGCATTTTGAGCGTGCCGCGCAGTATCCTGAAGCGGTTTATTTCCCCCCAGCACCGAAGACAGCGCCGCCATCAGCATCGCGCGGGCAGTCACCCTTTCTTTCCTATCCTGAAGCATCATCGTTTGATCACTTTGTCTTTAAAAAAGATGTGCCCATTAAGGATCTGTACATAAAATGCGACGATGCGTTTGCGGCCGTGTTGGTGTATGCCGCAGGTGTCGACTATCGCACGCATCTACTCGATGCAAAGTACAATGTGGCACACGCGTGCACACCAGGAACCGAGACTGCCATCGCTATTGATCTCTCGAACCGACCTCTCATTGACGGGCAGGAGTACTATGTGATTAGGGCTCAGCAAGGCCCTGAAGGAGAATGGTACAATCCGTATTAACTACTAGTCATTATCTGTATGTGGCACATCATTCGTACAACATCTCTTGTTTTCCTGTTCGCCATTATACTGGCGTGTTGTGTGCTTTTTGGGCCGGCAGCAGTACGCTCTCTCGAGTTGTACTTCGCACAATACACGAGCGCCATGTACGCCGTGCAGCTGCTGAACGGGCAGGTCATGTACGGCACGATTCGCTCAGTCGGGCTTAGTACTATAACCATGGGCAATGTGCATACGTTCGAGACGGTCACCGTAGGCACAACGCAAACCAGTAATTTGCAGGCGCGCCGAACCAACCCGCTTACCATGCCAGAAGATTGGCTGACCATCGAGCGCGATGGCATTTTGTACTACGAAAAACTCTCTCCCGCCGCACGCGTGCTGTCACTGATGCGCGGAGAATAGGCACGCTCATGAAAGCGTTTGCATACATAGCGCTCCTTCTGGGTCTTGCCACGCCTTTTGCGGCGTTTGCATTCACCGCCACCTCAACCTCTTTCTTTGTAAAACAAAATGTTGATGCGATTGCGGGTGGGTCGCCGACCACATCAGAAAGTTCCTCCGCATCTTTTTCCCTTTTTGCTGCGGGAGGGCAAACGGCAAATGGCACGTCTACACCGGGCACTAATTTCACGCTCTGGGGAGGATTCTTGCGCTCATTTGATAAGGATGTGCATCCAAATTACACGCAGCTGCACTTCCATTGGAGAAATGACGACGGCACTGAGGCGACCGCAACATCAGGAACTGGGGGTGTGCAGGACACCGCAACATCCTCCATTCCGAAAAGTGTAGTGAAGCGGTTGCGCATCGGTATGTCCAATGAAGGGGGTACGCAGGCCGCCTATACAACCGAACAATTTCAATTGGAATATGGTGAAAAGGTGTCTACCTGCGACGCGATAGCAAGTTGGACAGACGTGGGTGCTGTTGCGGGGCATTGGGACATGGCAAATACTGCAAACCTAACAAACGGAGATGGTACGACCAACATCGCAACCGCCGTAGGTGGCGTGACGGATGAAAATAAATATTTTGTGGGGCAAGGGGCGGTTTTGGACACCGCGAGTGCACCATCCGCTCTGTTGCTCCCTAGTCACTCTTTTATTGAAATTGAGTATGCCATTCAGGCGCTCTCGGGCGCGACGGATAGTGGTACGTACTGTTTTCGTGTTACCGATGCGGGTACAGCCACGCAATATACATACACTCGTTACGCAGAGGCAACGCTTGCTGTGGGCGCTGGTTCGCGACCAACTGCCTCTGCTGCGGCCATTGATGCAGGGGCAGTGTCGGTAACGCTCACTGAAAACACCACACACAACGTTGTGTGCACCGGTACGGTGACCGATACAGATGGGTTCGCGGATATTACCGCTGTCGGTGCGTATTTCTTCCGAACGACGGTGGGTACCACAAGTGCGGCAGATGATAACAATCAGTATCGGCTGTACGGGGATTCGCAGTGTGTCCCTTCGAGTGGTGCAGGTAACTCGGAGGATTACACCTGCACGTTTGCCGTGCAGTACTTTGCCGACCCGACCGATGCAGGGTCCCCGAATGCATCCGATAACTGGTCATGCGAGCTGTGGCCTGCTGACAACGTCGCCACGGGAACGGTTTCCGTAGACACCGTGGAGATGAGTTCATTAATTGCGCTGGATGTTACGGCAAGCATTGCATACGGGAGTGTGAATGCAAATACAGATACAGGTGTAACAAATCAAACAACGACTCTCACCAATACGGGCAACCGCGACATGGACCCTGAACTTTCAGGTGCTGCTATGACTGATGGCGGATCGGGTACCATTGCAGCGAGTCAACAAAAGTATGATGCGACTGCCTTTACGTACTCTTCGGGTGGGACGGCATTATCAGGAACTCCTGCAACGTTTGATATCACACTCCCACAACGAACCGCTGGAGCTGTTACCGATGACATTCTGTGGGGGTTGGGTGTGCCCAACGGTACGCCAAACGGCAGCTATACCGGTTCAAATACCATTACCGCGGTTGCCGGTATCTAGTGTGGACATGCTCCACGTGTGCACGGGGTAGTCGCTATACTGCATACATTGATTCCGCTGTATGCAAGAACATCCTATCGCCCTTATTGCCGTCGTCTTGATACTCATAGTGGGTGGGATATCCACCGCGGTGCTTCTCTTTGGTGAAGTGAGGTCTTCGCAAAACGATGGTGGGCCGCCTCGCCAAGCATTGCCTGCAAAACGCCTCATTAAACAGCAAGCAAAGAAATTGTTTGATTTGAGCATCATTCCTGCGTATGCCGAAGGTGGTGGGTGGGAGCTCTATATTCGTTACGACTACGACGAAGAAGGGACAGGGATTTTGATTGCCGACAAGGACTCAATTCAAAAAGATTCACCGATCGCAACGAAAGGATCAAAAATATTTTGGGTAGGCGTTGACGGTATGATTCATAGTTACGACATCACGACGAACCAGTACGATCAGGCACCGCTGCTGCCGAATGATTCGGGAGGGTACTCTGCAACATTTCCCAGTATTGGGTGGGATGTATCCATCGTTGATGGTGAATTTGTATTCATTGGCACCCTCACGGGGGAAGAGGAGGAGGGCGATGAAGAACCGCTCACACCTACACCAGCGGCACCAAGTGCTCCGCCAAGTACTACCGTAAATAACACGGCTGCACCAACCACGCCCTCTACGGTAGAGACACCTACGACACCCGTAACGCCCGTTGTTCCGCCATCCACGGGTGTAGAAGGCTATGCACAGGCGTCGTATGCTCCCGCGGCCTATGTTTCGCTTTTTGGCGGCACTTTTACAGCTGAATTGCTCGCGGAAGAAAACTGCCCCGCTGTGGGGCTCCCTATAAAGGTGCAGGAAGACCCCGTTGTGGGGATTGCCGTTGCGCCATTCGGCGACTTGGCATACGGGTCAGCGTTACGCATCGGAACCCTTCCCACCGGTATTGAAGTTCAATTTGATGATGGGTCACACGCCACTGCATATCGCGGAGGAAGCTTTACTCTGCACGCTACGCGACATGCTGATGCTGCACACGGCACATTTCAAGTTCCCATAACCGCATCCAGTGTTGGGGGTGCTGAGCTGTGGTCGTGCAATCTTGAAGTAGTCAACGAGTAAGGCTGTGAATTGCGCGTGCATAAAGTGGGGATAGTGCACGTTGCACGCAAAGAAATGCCATATAATCACACATGTCTTATGCAAACATTTCGTACAAGTTTCTGGACTTCACATTTACTCGTAGCAGCGGTTATCGTAGCAGGTGCTCTCTTTGTGTCTTTGGGTCTGGTGTTTGCCGATACCTCCTCTACAAGTGTTACTGTGGGAAACTCCAGCCCGACTGTCACGAGCGTCTCCTTCAATGGTGGAAACAACATAACATTGGTTGAAAACACCTTCGTGCACGCAACGGCTACCATGACCGTATCTGACGCCAACGGCTGCAACACGGTATCGAGTGTGACCGCTCAGTTTGCATTCGCCTCAACTACAGGACAGGCAACGGGAGCTACCTGTACGTATGATGCAAACATCTGCTACAGAGCCACATCGTGCACCGCGACCACCACAGGCAACCAGTGCACTGGTGGGCTCGATACATCAGCGGAATATGACTGTGGTTTCCAAATCTGGTACCCAGCACGCCCAACCGACGTGTCATCACCGGGCCTTTCAACCGCACTCTGGTACGTGAGCGCTACCTCGACAGACGCAAGCGCAGCAACTGGAAATGCAACCAACACTTCACAGACGATTGACGTACTTACTCTCAACGCACTCAACATCACCGGCTCAATCCCTTACGGAACGGTCCCTGCGAACACAAACACCGGCCTTACGAACCAGACGATCACACATACAAACACGGGTAACACCGCACTTGATAACCAGATTTCCGGAGACGTGATGTGTACGGACTACAGCACGTGTGTTGGTGGAGTCTTGCAGCCAGGGCAGCAGAAGTTCGACCTGAGTGACGTTACGTACGGCTCACTTACAAACACGTTGGTAGCGACGAGCTCACCTGCAACCATCGAGCTGGTACTTGCCACATCAACAGCTACCACCAGCGCAATAACTGATCTATCGTACTGGGGTATCGCTATTCCAAACGGTCAGACCACTGGTTCTTACACCGGTCAAAATACCTTCACTGCAGTTGCCGACTAGCCATAGTTGAGCTGCTGGAGAGGATGTATACTACCCGCTATGCACGCAACGCGCATACGATGGACGTCCACCCACTTCCGGAGGGTTCTAGTAGGGACCGTTGCGACCGCTGCAATTTTCTTCGCCGGCAATGTTGAGGCTGGTTTTGGTGTATCGCCGCCGCTGATTCAAGAAGACAAGCTGGTGCCCGGTATCACACTCGAGCGGATTGTGTATTTGGTGCAGGGAACCCCCGAGCGAGATTTGCCAGTAAAAATTGTTGTTGAGTCGCAGATTGCAAATTGGATATCTTTTCCGCAAGGGGCAGAGGTGGTCATACCAAAAGGTGTACAACAGTATCCACTCGCCGTTGACATCACCGTTCCTGAAAATGCAGATCTTGGTGCGTACAAGGGCGTCATACGACTCACCACGGTCCCTGTAAAAGCCGAGGACGCAGGGGAGGTTGCCATTGCCGTTGGTGGCATCGTTAACTTGGATTTGACCGTGGGTAACAACATTATTTACGAGCTCAAATCAAAGCTCATCAAGATTCTTGATATCAAAGAAGGTGATGATCCGATGGTTGATGTGAGCCTCATCAATAATGGAAACGCCCCCGCTGCACCAGACACCGCAACATTTGAACTTTTTAACAAGTTCGGCGAACTTCGCTTGGCATATGCCGAGAGCAAGGATTTTGAAAAGATTCCCGCCTTTCACGAGCAGGTTGCGCATCTCGTCTTTCCAGTAGAAATTCATATTGCTCCAGGTGAGTACTGGGGACATGTAAAGGTGTATCGTGAAAGGGAATTGCTCGGTGAACTTCGAACCGTGTTTAATGTGACGGAGAAAACGTTTGCAGAGAAGTACACAAACATGATTCTGATAGGTATCGGGGCTGTCGTGTTTCTCCTCCTGGTCATTATGATTTCGATGCGTTCGGCGCGACGGCGTACGCTTCGTGCGATTGAGCGCAAGGGTGGTCGGTAAATAAGTATGCGCGCGCTTCTTCTGGCGGTGCTCATCCTGCCTGTCCTTGCCCTTGCAGATACGTCGTCAACAACAGTCGCCGTGGTTACTGTTGCTTGCAGCGACGGCGTTGATAACGATGGCGATGCGATTATCGACTACCCCCTTGACCCAGGTTGCGCGAGTGCGGCGGATACCGACGAAATAGACCTCTCGTTTAGTTGTGCCGATAGTTTGGATAATGATGGTGATTCTCTCGTGGATTTTCCCGCAGACCCGGGTTGCGATTCTGCCACCGATCAGACAGAGGAGAATATACCAGCCGGTGCTTCCTACGGGGGCGTTGTGTCTGGCCTCATCCAGCTTTTTCGACCCATTGTGACACCTTCTGGGACGCCCTCGTTCGTTATCGATACCGACGCAACGCCTATACCAACGCCCGATGACATATCTCCGGTGTACGTGCCTCCTGTGCGCCGCGTTACCGCACCTGCCGCAGGAAGTTCGAGTACATCAACAGTGGAGGATGATGTGGGAGTGATACTGGCTACCTTTGCCGGTGTTGTTCGGGATGCATCAGGTCAACCAGTTACACAAGCGGAGGTAGAACTTTTCGCAAAACTTCCGGACGGTACCTTGGTACCCGTGGAAGTGGGAGGTGGAGCACAGGTTGCACGTCTCACTAATGCTACCGGCTATTATCGGCTCGATCAGGTACCAGCCGGAGACTACAGTATCCGTATTAGTGCGCCGGGGTATCAATCGGTCGTTGTTCAGGGAGATATGAACGCGCTGCAGGAGTTGGTGCTGCAAAAAGAATCAGGCATCAGCCTGCTCCTTTCTGTAGCAACGGACGGTATTCTGGCCATTCCACTTTGTGGAGAGTCATCATCGTGTGCTGACCCTTCGTGGGTGCCCATCCTTTCATTGATAGTGCTGGTCCTAGTACAGATTGCCGTGGTGAGGCTCCTATATCGCCTATGAGTGATCGGCGTACCAGACAGCGTGCATTGTTGGGAATCCTTGTGGTTGTTCTCAGTGCCGCAATCTTAGTGTTGATATTTTACTTTTTCCAAAAGGACCAGAGAAACGCTCAGCTGCGTCTATTTTCGCCTGGAGGTGCCGTTCCTGTGTTGGTGAGTGTGCTGGGTGCCGCAGATGTCGAACAGCGTGTCACGCTTGAGTATGGTGTAGAGCACGACGAAGAGGGCCGTCTGTTTTCAGAGCGTGTTACCCGCACCCTGAGAGGTGCTGAAGTGCTGACGCAGGAGATATCGCTCCCAGAGACTATTCCCGCCGGTGAGTATGCAGCTTTTGTAAATATTGCCGACGAGCACGGTGTTGTTCTTGAGGCAGGTAGGGTTCGCTTTGAAGTGCGTGCTCCCGGGCTTTCGCTGCCTCACCTGAAGATTTTTCTCCTGTACGTACTGTTCTGTGTCGCTCTCTGCATAGCGGCATACACCATGTATGTGCTCGTCATGAAACGTAATCGTGTTTGGGTCGATACCGAGAATACGTAGGCAAAAAAGTGAAGCAATTGCAGAGCTTTTTCGGTGCCTGTATTTACAGTGTCGTCGGTGTGTATCGTGCGCATTATCCACAGTGGCGCCCAACCCATGAGGAGTACAATGAATCCATTACAAGCATCAGTACGTGCGCATGACCACTGCAATAAAAAACGCGGGTAAAAAATCTGCCCCTTCGGAAGCCCAAAAGGCACCGAAAAAAGTTGTTGATTCAGCTGCGATTAAAGTTTACAAAAAGTATCTTCCTAAAATTCAGAAGCGTGATGGTCGCATCATGCCATTCGAGTTCGATAAAATCGTAACCGTCATTGAGAAAGCAATGGAAGCAACGGGCGAAGGCTCGTTTGAAGAGGCGGTAGTGGTTGCCCACAAGGTGGCAAGTGAAATGATGACTATTGCGCGGAAGTACAAGAACTTCCTGCCCACAGTGGAAGGGTGCCAAGACGAAGTTGAACGTCAGCTGATGCTTGCCGACTACGTCGCTACCTCCAAGGCATACATTTTGTACCGTGCCGATCGTGCCAAGATGCGCGCGCTGCAGGGTGAAGTTCCTCCGCATGTAAAAAAGCTTGCAGATGAAAGCAAGAAGTACTTTGAAGGCAATCCTCTTGGTGAGTTCGTGTATTTGCGCACCTATGCACGTTGGATTGAGGCAGAGCAGCGCCGCGAGACATGGATAGAAACCGTGGAGCGATACATCGGCTTCATGAAAGAGAACCTGGGCAACAAGCTCACTGAAAAAGAGTACAGCATGGTGCGAGAGTCAATCTTGAAGCAGGAGGTTATGCCGAGTATGCGCGCTATGCAGTTCTCGGGCCCTGCTGCTAAGCGCTGCCACGCAGTGGTGTACAACTGCTCATTCATTGCCCCAACAAAGCTCGAAGACTTTGCAGAAATCATGTACCTCTCAATGAGCGGTTGTGGCGTTGGATACAGTGTTGAACACGAAAACGTTGAACAGCTCCCACAAATTCAAAAGCAGACTGGTGCAAAACTTGAGACCTATGTCGTAGAAGACTCAAAGGAAGGGTGGGGAAATGCACTCACGCACGGACTCAAGGCGTGGTACAGCGGTAAGGATGTAGAGTTTGATTACTCTCAGTTGCGCCCACTTGGTGCACGTTTGAAGACGATGGGAGGGAAGTCATCTGGTCCTGATCCACTGCGCTCACTCCTCTCGTTTGCACGAGAGCGCCTCATGGCTCGCCAAGGACGTCGCCTGCGCACTATTGATGTGCACGATGTGATCTGCAAAATCGGTGAGTGCGTTGTTGCTGGTGGCACACGCCGCTCTGCAATGATTTCACTTTCAGATTTGGATGATGAGCTGGTGCGCGACGCAAAGGCTGGCCAATTCTGGATGACGGACCCACACCGCGCCATGGCAAACAACTCTGCGGTATACGAAACCAAGCCAACCAACGAGGAATTCATGGACGAATGGGTATCACTCATGAAAGCAAAGACAGGCGAGCGTGGTATTTTCAACCGCACCGCTCTTGAGGCCACGATGCCCAAGCGCCGTCTTGATTACCTGAAGAAAAAGACTGGTGGCCGCTTGCCGCTCATTGGTACGAACCCTTGTGGTGAAATCACTCTTCAGAGCAAACAGTTTTGTAACCTCTCAGAAGTAATTGCGCGTGCAAATGATACGGAAGAAACACTAGTTCAGAAGGCGAAGGTTGCAGCACTCTTGGGTACCTTCCAGTCATCACTAACCAAGTTCAGCTACCTTTCAAAGGAGTGGACTGAGAATTGTGAGGCAGAGCGACTTTTGGGTGTATCGGTGACGGGCCAGTGGGACTCGCCAGCATTCCGCAACGAAAAGACCATGCGAAAAATGCGTGACGCGGCAGTGAAGGAAAATGAAAAGTATGCGAAGCGTTTCGGCATCAACCCATCTATGTCGGTTACCTGTGTGAAGCCTTCAGGCACTGTCTCGAAGACCTTCGACAATGCATCTGGTATGCATGCACGCTTTGCGCCGTACTACATTCAGCGCATCCGTATCTCTGCAACAGACTCGCTCTTCAAAATGGTGCGCGACCAGGGAGTTCCGTATCACCCTGAAGTAGGGCAGCAGATGGAAACCGCTAATACCTACGTGCTTGAGTTCCCGGTGAAAGCTCCAAAGAACGCGGTGTACAAGAACGACCAGACTGCGCTTGAGCAGCTCGAATACTGGAAGATGGTGAAGCTCAACTTCACTGAACACAATCCTTCCGTCACCATTTCAGTGGGCGACAATGAGTGGATTGCAGTAGCAAACTGGCTCTACGAGAACTGGGACATCATTGGTGGGCTTTCATTCCTTCCACGCTCAGACCACGCGTATCGCTTGGCACCGATGGAAGAGTGCAGCAAAGAGCAATACGAAGAGCTCTTGAAAAAAGTAGCCCACATAGACTACTCGAAAATCATTCTCTACGAAAAGCGAGATGAGACCGAGCAGAAGAAGGAGCTGGCTTGTGCAGGGGGTGTTTGTGAAATCGTGTAAAGAAGATTTCCATAAACGGCGAATCGCGTCGTTGCGGGCCCATGAGATTTTCTACGCCGTACAAGCAGTACGTCTTCAAAAATCTCTCTCCCGCGCCTTGCGTTTCATCCGTTTCTAAAAATCTTGAGCCTACAAAGAATCAGGCCGGCGCTATGCGCCGGCCTGATGGGTATTGAACGCTACACTTACGTTCCTCACCGCTTCTTTGTGAGCTCTTCGAGCAGAAAGTCGAGCGCGTTGTCGAGCGCAAGCTCGTAGAGATCTTGCCGTAATCCGGGGAAGAGCGGGTCTCGAACTATCGGGCCATGATGGAAGACCGTCGCGCTCGAGAGTATGCCGGTCATGCCTTCGTCGCGAAAGATGATCGTGACCGGGTGCGCGTTCCCGCGAGTGTCGTACATGTTGCCCGGGTGCTCCAATACGATGGTGGGAACCCCCTTCTCCAGTGAGACGGCAATGGTGCTCACGCAGTGGCCAGCTTGATCGATGACGGGCATGGTGCAGGCCTTGATCACCGGTGCCGATTCGGGTCGCTTCTGGATGAGTTCTATGACGATTGCGATGCGACGGTCGGTGCCAAACGCTGTGGCGGGCGCGAACATGCCACAGATAATCAGTGCAGCGATAAGAATGCGTTTCATCGGAGTCCTCCTCGTAGTTGTGAACTGTTTGAATTATGACATAAACAGAGAAAGTTGCAAGTAAGCGGGCGGTGTGGAATAATGCACCTGCTGCATCGGGTAGCTGCTGTGCATGGAAACGTGCACAGAGGAAAGTCCGGGCTCGGGCCGATAGCAATATCGCGCAGCAGGGTAGCAGGTAACGCCTGCATGCCGTAAGGCAAGAGGTGCGAGCAGAAACGCCCGCGGCGAAAGCCAGAGGCCCCGCAAGGGTGACGTCTGTGGAAACACAGATATGAAACGGCTAAATCCTTACCCCCGTGCAAGGTCGTGCCTGTCGCAAGACAGGAGTGCCGCTAGAGGGTGTTGGCGACAACACTCCCAGATGAATAGTTACACAGTCCGCCGCTTGAAAAAGCATTGGATGGACAGAACCCGGCTTATAGGTGCAGCGCAATGAGTCAAAAAGGAACCCCAAAAGGGTTCCTTTTTGCGAATAAGCAAAACCTGAAAGGTTCCCTTATAGGTGCAGCGAACGAGTCAAAAGAGAACGCGAAAGCGTTCTCTTTTGCGAGAGAGCGATAACTATATCGAAGATATAGGTGCAGCGAAATGAGGGAAGAAAAACCCCAGATAGGGGTTTTTCTTCCGAATGAGCAATTCTGTATGCCTTGCATATAGGTGCAGCACTTTGAGTCAAAGAGGAGCCTCAAAAGGGCTCCTCTTCGGTACATCTTCAACAGCCCCAAGGATGAGCGTTGGCGCGCCATCGCAGTCACATACCCACCCGCTGTGCACGTTGCGAGCACGTACTTTTCCTGTGTTAGAATTATTCCACTTATTTAAATGTTAAAAGCCGTCATCATGTCTACGTCAATGCAGGGTCTCGCAAAGGTGTTTCAAAGTATCGCGCTGTGGAGTGCAACTGTTACTGTGGCTCTGCTTCCCGTGTTTTTCTTGCCGGTACAGTGGGCAACCATTGCACACGCAAAGTTCCTGCTGCTTGCATTGGGTGTAGGTATTGGAGTCGCAGCTGCTGCGGTGGCTCATCTGTTGCGTGGTGACGTGCGCATCCCCAAGAGCATTGCTCTGTTCACTGTTTTCTTGGTGCCCGTTGCATACATGGCATCCGCACTCATGCGCGGGGACGCACACAGTTTCTACGCCGTAGAGCGTGACACGGTGCTTGCGTCACTCTTGTGGGCGGGTGCACTATGGCTTGCAGTATTGGGTTTCCAAACACGAGCACGCGTGCTGTGGGCATACCGCGCGTTTCTGATTCTTTCGACCATCATCACGCTATTCCAAGTTGCGCGCCTCCTCATTGGTGCTGACTTGTTCACGTTTGGCGGCGCCCTCATAGGACCTTCAGCGAGCGTAGTTGGATCGTGGCATGATTTGGCCATTTTCCTTGGTTTCTCCTTCATCCTGAGTATTTCTTTCCTCGGGAGCACCCATGCTGTTGGTACCGATCGTATCGTCAGTATTGTAACGGGCATCGTTGCTTTCATTGGGTTGGCGCTCATCAATATGCTCGATGTGTGGGTGGTGATATCGCTCACCACAGGTGCGATTGGTGCGTACCACGTGTATCGCTTCTATGCGCAGGAAAGAAAGTGGAGTGTTGATTTGCTGAAGCACACAGTGACCGCACTCTTTTTGGGCACGGCGCTTCTGTCAGGTTTGTTTGCGGCTGCTGGTACCACGCTACACAGTGCACTGCCTGCAGTGCTGCAAGTTACTCAGGTGGAAGTTCGTCCTTCATGGCAGGGTACGTTTGATGTAGCCTCTGCCGTGTACCGATCATCAGGTGCGCTCTTTGGTTCTGGTCCAAACACGTTTGTGCGCGAATGGGGACTCTACAAGCCAGCAGGCGTAAACGAGACCGCGTTCTGGAATGCAGATTTTGCGCAAGGTGTTGGTTTTATTCCGACGTCACTGATCACTCTTGGTGTATTCGGTGCGCTCGCATGGCTCTTGTTCTTGGGAAGCTTCGCGTTTGAAGGTGTTCGAACCTTGATGCGCTCTTCTGCAGACAGTAGCGTTGAACCGATTATTGCAGGGCTCTTCGGCGGCTCTCTCTACCTCTGGGCACTCCACGTAACCTATCCTCCGGGCCCTGCCATCATGGCACTCGCATTTCTCGCGAGCGGATTAGCTATTTCATGGGCTGCGCACTCGGGCACAATTCCACTCATTCACGTGTCTACACTTGCGGGCAGCCCACGCTGGAAGATTTTCTCGGTCACGCTCGGTTTTATCGTGTTGGGTGCTGGCATGTTTGCCGCTTCAGGTCTCTTTGTTCGTGCACTTGCAGCAGATATGCTCGTCAATAAATCAGTTGCTTCGTTCAATCGGACAGGGTCACTTGAGCAGTCAGACTCGCTCCTGAAGACATCACTCATGTTGTATCCAGGGTACGATCGCGCACATCGTGCGAGCGTGGAGTTGGGTCTCTTGCAGCTCGCTGCACTTGCTAAAGATGCAAACGCAGAAGATCAGGCTCGCGTGAAGTTGCTACAAGACACGGTCTCCGGTGCAATTGCACACGGGCTTGCCGCGGTTGAGTCCAATGCCGACGACTACCAGAACTGGCTGACCTTGGCTCGCGCATACGAGCAGCTTGCCGGTGCTCAGGTTGAAGGTGCCTACGAGCGTGCCATTGAGGCGTACCAAGGAGCAGTAGCAAAGAATCCTACCAATCCTGCACCACACCTACTCTTGGCAAGACTAGCACTTCTTAAGGAGGATGTAGAAGGGGCGAAGTCACAGCTCGCGCTCGCCATCCAGAAGAAACAAAATTTTGCAGAGGCATATTTCCTCCTCTCACAAATTGCGTCATCCGCTGGCGATGTAGCTGGAGCGATAGCTGCAGCAGAACGCGCCGTCCTTTCTGCGCCGCAAGAGCCCGTCGCATGGTTCCAATTGGGTGCGCTGCAGTATGGCGCACAGACCTACGATAAAGCGGTTGCTGCACTCGAGCAGGCTGTGCTCCTAAACACAAACTATGCTAACGCGCTCTACGTACTGTCACTGTCATACGCAGCGCAGGGCAGGTTTGAGGAATCTGCGCGCGCCATGGAATTGGTATCAGCGTTGAACCCAGATGACGCTAACTTGAAGAATCTGGTTCAGCAATTGCGCACCCAGGCATCTGCCGGGGCACAGAAAGCAGCACCACAAGAAGCTGCACCCGAAGCGGAGGAAGAACCTGCTGCGGCGACTGAATAGGGCACTATATGATTCGCGACGCTTTGCGAATGCTACGCGGCGAAGTGCGCGGCATGCATGCGGCGGCATACGTTCTCGGGCTCTCTGCGCTGAGTTCGGCGCTCTTAGCACTCATACGCGATCGCTTGTTTGCGCATACGTTTGGCGCTAGCGAGATGCTCGATATCTACTACGCTGCGTTTCGGATACCTGATTTGATCTTCGTTCTCGTCGCGTCGCTTTTCTCAGCGTACGTGCTCATTCCCGAGCTCTCGAAGCGTATGGATCGCGCCGATGCTCGGCGGTACCTGGATGCTATCTGCATTGGCTACGGAGCTCTGATGGTGGCAGTGAGTGCGATTGCATTCGTGCTCACGCCGTCGCTCCTGAGCATGCTGTTTCCTGAGCTGTATGCCGGCGCGCATCGCGAAGAGTTTTTGCTCCTGGCTCGTCTGCTGCTTTTGCAGCCACTGTTTCTTGGTGCTTCAAATATTTTTGCCGCCATCACGCAGCATGAACATCGCTATGGTCTCTACGCGGTAACCCCGCTTCTATACAATGCGGCGATTATTCTTGGTCTGCTGTTCTTGTATCCATACTTCTCGCTGTTCGGTATCGGGTTGGGAGTGGTGATTGGTGCGCTGCTCCATGTGGGAGTGCAGGTTCCCGCTGCGTTGCGTGCGCAGTTTCTTAGCACGAGCTGGCCGCGCGCGGATTTCGCCGTAGTGTGGGAAACCATGCGGGTTTCGTTGCCACGGACACTGGCACTATCCATGGGGCAACTGCTCATTTTTGGCCTTCTGGCACTTGCCGGTGTACTGCAGGAAGGATCAATTGCTATTTTTATTTTTGCACTGAACCTTCAGGCGGTACCGCTGAGCATTATCGGAGCAAGTTACTCGGTTGCCGCGTTTCCCACACTCTCTCGTATGTTTGCGCAGGGAGACACGGCTGCTTTTGTAGAGCAGGTAGTGAGCGCTTCTCGGCACATCATATTCTGGTCGGCACCTGCGGTGGCACTATTTATAATCCTACGCGCACACGTGGTGCGTGTTGTGTTGGGTTCTGGTGCATTTGATTGGACGGATACGCGTCTTACTGCTGCGGCACTCGCGCTACTCATTACTGCGCTTATTCCACAGTCGCTCTCACTTCTTTTGGTGCGTGGGTACTATGCTGCGGGGCGCTCGTACGTCCCTCTTTTGGTAACTCTTTTCTCGAGCGTCGTTGCGTACGTGTGTGCGCTCGGGTTTCTGGGTGCCTTCTCATTCATTGGTGTGGTGCACTTTGTTGGGGAACTCCTGCGCGTCTCCGATGTGCCTGGAGTCGAAGTGCTGGCGCTCCCTGCGGCCTACAGCATTGGCATGTGGATATCGTTCATACTACTGACGCTCTTGTTCGAGCAGCGCTTTAGAGGGTTTGTAAGAGGCATATCCCGAACGGTATGGGAGTCACTCACCGCCGCTGGGTTAGCGGGAGCGACAGCCTACGCACTCCTCGCTCTTCTTGGTGAAATCTCACCCCTGGATAGCCTCGTGGCGGTCTTGGTACAGGCTTTTATTGCGGGGGTGGGAGGAATTCTCGTGGGGATTGCTGTCTATGCTCTTGCGGGCAGCCAGGAGCTCCAAGAGACCTACCAGACGATCGCTCGCCGTACCAAACCCGCTGCACACCCAGGCTCGAGCGAAGAACAGCTCACCCAATAGTTGCTCTTATGGCAACTCCTGCGTAGAGTGTCCACACTATGCCCATCCGAAACTTTTCCATCATCGCCCATATTGACCATGGCAAGTCTACGCTCGCCGATCGCATGTTGGAGGTTACCAACACGGTAGAGAAGCGCTCTATGCGTGCGCAGGTGCTCGATTCCATGGAACTCGAGCGTGAGCGTGGCATTACGATCAAAATGCAGCCGGTGCGCATGCAGTGGCAAGGGCATACCGTAAACCTCATTGATACGCCGGGGCACGTTGATTTTGCATACGAAGTGTCGCGCGCCCTTTCGGCTGTTGAAGGCGTTGTGCTGCTTGTAGATTCAACACAGGGGGTGCAGGCGCAGACGCTATCCGTCCTGAACTCGGCACAAAATCTCGGGCTCGTGATCATCCCGGTACTTTCAAAAATTGACGCTCCTCATGCCCGCGTCGCCGATGTGCGCTCGGAAGTTTCTCTACTTTTAGGCTGTGAAGAGAGCGACATTCTGTTGTGTTCAGGGAAGACAGGAGAAGGAGTGCCAGAACTCTTGGACACCATCATCGCCAAGGTGCCTGCACCACGAGCAGCTGAGGCCGGCAACCGCGCGCTGATATTTGACTTTGCATACTCCGATCATCGCGGCGTGATCATTTACTGCCGTGTTTTCGATGGTGCTTTCAAGAAAGGTGATCGTATGCGTTTTGTGGCAGCAGGTGAGGAATTTATTGCAACGGAGGTTGGTGTGATGAAGCCGGATGAAACCCCGGCCGAGGCATTGGTGCCCGGTGATATTGGCTACATTGTGACCGGCATCAAGCGCCCAGGCGTTGCATCGGTGGGTGATACGGTTACGCTCGCCAAGAATCCATCAACATCTCTCGGTGGCTACCGAACCCCTGCGCCCGTTATCTGGGCGAGCGTATACCCTGAAAGCCAAGATGATTTCGTTTTGTTGCGCCAAGCTCTCGAGCGATTACGCCTAACGGATTCGTCGCTCTCCTATGAAGAAGAGCAGTCGGGCATTATGGGGCGTGGTTTCCGTTGTGGTTTTTTGGGGATGCTCCACTTGGAAATTATCACCGAACGCTTGCGCCGAGAGTTCTCTCTTGAGTTGGTAGTAACTTTGCCGACGACCGTGTACGAAGTGACCACCGCAGACGAAATGCTCACGATCTACTCTCCGGCACGTTTTCCTGAAGAGAATCTCATTAAAGGAGTGCGTGAGCAGTGGGCGCGCATGCACGTGTACACGCCGTCAAATTCACTCGGTCCCATTGTGCAGCTTTTGCACGAGCACGAGGCGAACACGGAGAGTACCGAAACACTTCCTGATGGCCGCATCCAAATCGTTGCCACGATGCCCTTGCGTGAAATGATGCGTGGCTTTTTCGACCAGCTCAAAAATGCGTCATCGGGTTTTGCGTCACTCTCGTATGACTTGATGGGTATGCACGATGCAGAAGTGGTACGACTCGACATCTTGGTCAATGAAGAGGTTATGCCGGCATTCTCGCGCATTGTGTCGCGACGGCGCATTCAGGAAGAAGGGGAAGCAATGGTGGAGCGACTCGAGAAGTTGTTGCCACAGCAGCTCTTTGTGCTCAAGATTCAGGCAAAAGCAGCGGGGCGCATCATTGCATCGCGCCGAAAATCCGCGCGTCGAAAAGACGTAACCGGGTACCTCTACGGTGGCGACATTACGCGCAAGATGAAACTCCTTGAAAAGCAGAAGAAGGGCAAGAAGCGACGAGCAGAGCTTGGTGGCACCAAAGTAAATATTCCGCACGATGTGTTTTTGAAAGTCATGCGCGAAGAGTAGGTGGGCTTGCGGGTTGATACGATGATAGTGGTCTTGCGTGGCCCAAAAAGGAATGGGCGGCCTCTTTGAGGCCGCCCATTGTGCGTGATGCATCGTGTGCACGATCATTTCTTTCCCACGAATGTCAGAACGCGACCCTGTTCGACTGTCAGCGTATCGAGTACGGCCAGTGTCTCTGCGGGCGGGGTCTCTATCAGGTGTCGCACTGCTTCTTCTGTGGTCTGCACGATCTCATCCTCACAGAGGTTACTTTTCATACGTTCCGTGGCGTTTTTGGGATTTGGGAGATACATGTCGAGACGTGCTTGCCGGGTTTGCTGGACACGGCTGAATCGCTCTGGTGAGCGAATTTCAGGGAGTGCCAAGACATCCCTAAAGGCATCTACCACCGGGAGGACATTTTCCTTACTGGTCTTTGCTTGAAGGATGAGCACGTCACCGTCGCGCGACTCGAGTGCTTGCGCATACACAGCGTAGGCGAGTTTGCGTTCTTCGCGCACAATGCGCTGCAAGGGCGCTGACAGTGAGCCCATGCTCAGCAACTGCACCACGGTCTGGTGTACGCGACGTGTGTTCCATCTCGTGCCGAAGCTGGCAAGAGGAAAGGCGAGTGAGACCACGGTAGTGTCGAACTCACTTTCCTCTATGGCATCCTCGCCACCGCGCCATGCGGGCATTGGTCCATACGACGGTACAAGTCGTCGCGTGCTTATTGCCGGATCAGGCATGGTCTCGAGTAGTGATTCGATGCACGTGAGCACATCGCTTGGATCCATCGAGCCGGCAATAAAGACGACGCAACGATTACGACCATATGACTCTGAGTGCATGCGGCGAATCATGTCTGTGTCGATTGCTGCGAGGCTCTCGTGGGTTCCAATGATGTTTGAGCCAAGGGGGTGATTCCCCCACAAACAGCGCTGAAGAAACTCGAACGCTCGAATGTCCACGTTAGCGCTGCGCTGGTTGATCTCTTGCCCGATGATGGTGCGCTCGGCTTCAATGTCGTCCACTCTGTTGAGAGGACGTGCCACCAAATCTACAACGCGAGCAGCAGTCTCTCGCCACCGTCTTTTTGGCATCGTGGCGTAGTACGCGGTGTGGTCATACGACGTGTATGCGTTCACCGACCCACCAATGTCCGCGATGAACCCATTGATGTCGTTCTTACCGTCGGGAAAGAGTGCCGTGCCGCGAAACGGTAAATGTTCGCCCCAGTGATGGATGCCATGGGCGCCCATGGCAATGTCATCGGCACCCCCCGACATCATGCACAGCATAATAGATGCAGGCTGAAAGAAGTCCGTGTACTCTTCAAAGTACACGGGTACTCCTTGCGAGGTCACCATTCGATGAATTGGAAAGTCCAAGAGAGGCTCCTGTATGTTTAGGTGCTAGCAGCGGATTGCTGCCTGTTGATACCTATATCATGCACTGTGCAACTGGGGAAATGCGGTTGGTCCACGTGCATCATTTCGAGTGGTACTCTGTATATAGGAAAGGAGGTGTGCCATGCGTATTCTGATTCTTGCTGACCCACTGCCGCGAGCACGCGAGCCATGGTATGTAAAAGAGGCGTACGTCGGACTCCTTCTTGACGTCGAGCGAGCATTTCTAGGCGACAAGGCACCAAAAAAGTGGCCGAAAGGGCTCTATCTCGTGCGACTCGCCGTTGTACTGCAAGCAATGAAAGGAAAGTCGCCAGCTGCATATCGCTGGCTTCGAGAAAACAAGCAAGGGGTTGACGACATTCTTCGTGAGCAGGGCAGTCCTGCTGGATTGGAAATGCCCTTTCCAGCAGAATGTTGCGAGGAAATACCAGAACAGCTGCACTAAATGACCGACCCTGCGGGCCGGTCATTTTTCGCACACGCTCCACTAGAAGAAGATGCCAGGTGCGAATAGGGCAACCATCGAAAGGATGATGAGGACCGCGATTACCTTCCAGATCCAGGTGAGTACCTTGGTTGTCTTTTTATGAAATAGAAAACTCATGCGTGATAGAATACCAGAATGAGAGAGTTCGAGCAACGCAGGCATCCCGCCCGTCTTTTGGGAAAACGGCTCATTACGGTGGGGTTGCTTATTGCACTTGCTCTGGCAATAAAAGGAGCGTGGGGCGTACACGAAAAGAAGCAGGAGACCGACCGCCTGCGCAAAGAGGCTGAAGCAAAGATGATGGAGCTTTCTGAGCGCTCTGAGGCGCTTGCCGAGACGGTAGCGAAGCTAAAAACTGAAGAAGGGATTGAAGCAGAATTGCGCCGCCAGTTTGAAGTGGGTAAGGAGGGGGAGGGGGTTATTATCGTGATGGACGGTGAGCCAATTTCGCCCGAAGTTGCCACGAGTACAAAATGGTGGAAGAAGCTCAAGGGTGCAGAGTAGTACAAAAAGTTGGCGGCTCCGGAGGAGCCGCCAAAACGAGCCCGTGCTTTCAGGCTGATTGTGCCATTATGTTTTCAATAGCCATAATGCGCGTGTGCAAGGCAATTGCGCGCTCGCGCAGGCGCACAAAATCTTGCGGCAACTGCTCCAGATGTTCCGCAGATACCGACCAAGGCGGATTCCGAATCATGTCGCGTGCCTTCCTGAGCTGCGCCGCATCGGCGCTTTTTGTACCACCATACTCACGTACTGTCCTTTGGGCGATAACCCATCCCGCGAGAGTGAGGAGAAAGCCGGTAAGGCGCATGGATTCACTTCCATACAAGAATTTGTGGTTACGCGGTAATTCTTTTACTGCTTTCCGCCCAGGCCCGTCGAGGTAGGTGGCTGCTTCCTCTACGAGAGCCATGGTTTCTTGTGCCACTGTGTCGAAGTGTCGATTTTCGTAGGCAGGACCGAAAGATATGACAATTCCGCGAGTCATTTAGTACTTCCTTCTGTTATTGCTCTGAACATAATGTACAACAAGCATGTGCTACGTCAATACTCCCGTACTCCGCGAGGAGTTTGGTATACTCTCCACGTACGCGGAATTAGTTCAGTGGCAGAACGAGTGCTTCCCAAGCATTAGACGCGGGTTCGATTCCCGCATTCCGCACAAAAAAGATGAGCCCGAAGCGTGAGCTTCCGGCGATTACTTTTTTGTAGCGGAATGCGGGAATCGAAAGGCGGAAGCGTGGGACCCGTCAGCAGACGGGGCGCCGAGCCAGGGTCGTGGAATTTCAAGATGCGACGGCAGCTTGAAATATCCCTGACCGATTCCTTCAAACAATAATCCGAAGCGTGAGCTTCCGGCGATTACTTTTTTGTAGCGGAATGCGGGAATCGAAAGGCGGAGGCGTGGGACCCGTCAGCAGACGGGATGCTGACCTGCCTTCCGGCAGGCAGGGCCCGGGTGAGAAATATGTGTGTACTGTATGAGCCGTGACCGATTCCATACCTCTCTATCCACTTGCATATGTATACAGGTGCGGTGGTATACTTACCCTCTAAAAGCTAGCGTGCACATGCGTATGCAACCAGTAACCATTTACAGCACTCCGACCTGCCATTTCTGTCACATGGCAAAGGAGTTTTTTACTGAAAATAAAGTAGCCTACACCGAGTACGACGTTGCGGCAGACATGGAGAAGCGCAACGAAATGATCGAGAAGAGCGGGCAGATGGGCGTTCCGGTCATCCTCATTGGAAGCGACCTGGTAGTAGGTTTTGACGAAGATACTTTGCGTCAGAAGCTTGGTTTGTAAAGTCACGAGCGCAAACAAAGCCCGCCCCATATGGGGCGGGCTTTGTGTTACAGTGGCTGCGAGCCTCCATAGTTCAATGGATAGAACAGACCCGTCCTAAGGGTTAGATCCTGGTTCGATTCCGGGTGGGGGCACCGACATGTTGTATAATCTGCAGTATGCCCCCGAACAACGAAGATTTGCTGAAGAGAATCTATGAGCTCGAGCGCGACAACAATCGTATGCTCCATTCGATGCGGCGCAGTTCTTTTATTTCAGGGATCCTCAAGGTAGCGATGTGGGTCGTGGCTCTGGCCATACCACTCTATGTGTACGTCACCTACTTGGGGCCAGCCTTGAATCAAGCCATGGGGGCACTGAATCAAGTGCAAGGGCAGATGCAACAGGTCCAAGATGCGGGAGCAAAAATATCCGTGCCTTTTTCAGAATTTTCTGGTATCTTGGAGGGGCTCAAGAAGTACGCCCCGCAAGGGAGTACTGAGCAATAATGCCCAGGTAGCTCAGTTGGTTAGAGCATTCGCCTGAAGAGCGAAGGGTCGCCGGTTCGAATCTGGCCCTGGGCACAAAACGTGCGTTTTGAGTTTTTCTAAACAAGCACCACCAATGCTGTGCAACTATGGACGCATCAATACCTACCATACGCGTTGACTACCATTTTCATCCAAATCTTCCGCGACGGGATGGTGCTGCGCAGCGAAAAATAGCGCGCCTGTACGAGCGCTTTGCACACGGTGGCAT
Organism: Minisyncoccota bacterium; assembly: GCA_018060545.1. Taxonomy (GTDB): domain Bacteria; phylum Patescibacteriota; class Minisyncoccia; order Phycocordibacterales; family UBA2100; genus JAGOVW01. Next base: position 9,379 of record JAGOVW010000008.1, on the reverse strand, counting down.
TTCTGCGGTGTTAATCACGGAGCATGTCTACAAAGATCCACTCCGCGCATGGCGCATGATGCGGGCACAGCAGCCCGAAGGCATCACCGTTTTCCCAGGGCTGGAATATCTGACGAAAGAGGGAATCGATGTGTGTCTATTTGCGGAAACCGATGCAATCTATACGTACTCGTGGGTGCCGTACGCATTAAGCTATGAAGACGTGCTCGACTTTCTGGCACAGCATCCTGATGTACGTGGTTTTGTCACACACCCATACACGCTTGGCACTACAAGCATCATTACGAAAAAAGGACTGCCCTTTACCAAGGAGGCCATAGCACGGCTTGGGTCAGTCGAGTGTACCTATTCGGTTTTCAGAGATCTGAAGAAGTTGCTTGGTATCCCTCTTGTGCGCTGGCTGGCCGCCTCGGTACTCTCTCGTATTGAACTAAATGAAAAGCTTCCGGAAGCACTACACCCCGCTGAGGCGCGTTTCTTTGCGATCGGATCTGATGCACACCAAGTGTGGGAGATAGGCCCTTGTGCAGAAGTGATACAGAAGGAAACACTCTTTGCATCAATTGTAGGCAATACCACCATACGAGCATATGGCATCGACCAGGGTGCGCTGTGGCGCTTGGTTCCTGCTGCCCTCACCACCATACATGAATGGTTTCAAAAACGACTAACTGCGTACAGCACTATCGCGAAAAGACCGTCTTTTTGATCGTTCGAAAATCGAGCAGTGCTTTAAGGCTTAATGCCAGCGCACTGATTGCTGTCATCGCGGGAACGCTATTTCCATAGCCGAGCGCGAGGATGAAAAAACTTGCGTACAAGACATAGACGAAAAAATTTGGAAAGAATCCAGCGTACACTTTAATGAGCCAATCCGTTTCTTTCGTGACGTTCTTTTTTATGACCATGAATGTCCTGCATAGGAGCATGGCATACACCACAATGCCCGCCAGTAGACCCGATACAAACCCTGCATAGGCCATGCCGAACATAAAGACGGTAAAGGTGACATTATCAACGACCACGTCAGTGAACTTTCCTTTGTCCGATGCGGTACCACGATAGCGCGCGATCTCTCCATCCAGGTTGTCGGCAAAAAGCGCAACGGCGAGTATTACCAGAGCCAGCGACACGTTGCTGCTCATGAGGGCTGCGCTCAGGATAACGAGACCCAACCCGATATAGCTCATGAGGTCTGCTGAAACACCTATCGCAGAGAAAAATACCACTGCAGGTTGCACGATGGTTCCGCGCCACGAACGTGCCTGCACGTAGAGCTGTTCTTCGAACGTGCGTGACGGTTTTTGGTCGAGTGCCATACCTGCAGGGTACCACAGGGAACCTGGTTGCTCTGGCCGCTCGAACATGCGCACTGAGCCTTTGTGCCCTATACTCTCCGTATGAAGCGCGTCTTCATTGTGCATGGATGGGCATCCTCACCGGAGGATGCATGGTTTCCATGGTTGAAGACGGAAGTGGAACAGAGGGGGTATGCAGCCTTTGCGCTGACTCTCCCTGAGCCAAAGCGCCCTCATCCCGAGGCGTGGCTGACAGCAATTGAGCGTGCAGTAGGAGAGGTAGACTCAGACACATTCTTTGTGGCACACAGCCTTGGGTGCCGTGCGACAGCGCTGTTCCTAGAGGGGAGATCAGCGCACGAAGTGGCCGGTGGTGCCGTATTGGTGGCAGGCTCTTTTCTCGCCCCGAAGGAACCACACCCACACCCGTTAGCACAAGAAGTGCGCGTACGATGGGGAAGTCTCACCCCTCATCCACAGATGCTGCTTTCACACGTACGGCACATCACCGCGATATATAGCGAAGATGACCCGTGGGTATCGTTTGATAACGCAGCGTATGCACGAGACGTGCTCAGTGCCAAACTCATTGTGGAGCATAACAAGGGCCACTTTCGCGGCAAACATGATGGGGTTTTGGAATTGCCTTCCGCTCGTGACGCACTGTTTGCACAGATAGATCAAATTTGATGGAAGGTGTGGTGAGTGGTACGGTTCTTCCGGAACCAGAGAGGAGTTTCTCATGGAAGTTACTCAACATGATGCCGGGCTCGGTGTTTCTATCTTCGCACTTGCACTGATAGCCTTTGGATTCTATGTGTCGCGCATGGTCGCTCATACACAGGTTGTTTCCGAAGGTATAGCGCAATGGCCGCGCTGGGGCTGGGTGCAGAGCCCCATAATCTTTGAACCTCCACCTGCATTGCGGCAACCGCAGCAAACCGTGTTACGTGGCGGTGAATGTGAGGTTACTATTACGAGCTCACCAGAGCGTGGAATACCACAGAGGCATTTCATGGTGTGCTTTGCCGACCAAATTCACTTTGAGTTCTGGTTGGTCAGTGACACCATAGCGGGCATTAGGTACCGCCCTCTGAAGGATGCAAAACAGGTGAGTGCTCTCGGCATGCTGCTGGAATGGTCGCACCCGAAGCAATATGCATTGGTCAAAAGATTCTGCGAAGCCTGCCTCGAGGAAGTGGAGTACCGCAGGTTTGGTCCGCGGCGATGAGTGGATGATGACCCATACGACACAGCGTCTCACTAGGTGAGGCGCTGTACATTTTTGTTTAGCGCGCAACACAGGAAAATTCCACCGGTGCTTGCAAGTAATGCATATTTGTGTTCTTATAACTGCAGTCAACTTCCTAACAGGAGGCTCTCGTGGATGCGATGCTATTTATCGGAAAATGGTGGTTTGCCCTGGCCGCCAGTCTCTGCTTCTTGGGCATACTAGCCTACGCCTACATGACCCGTCGTGCGTCTGTAGCCGCGCGCACTATTGCGCCTGCACTAATGCTCCTGAACTTGCAAGCCAAACAGTCGCCGTTCGTGCGAAAATCTGTTGCTCATGATCGATATCTTCTCGAAAATGGTCTGTTGCTGATTCGGTGCAAATATACGTACCGTGAGGCAGGTGTCCATCTAAGCCAGATTGTCGTCTATAACAGGGATGAATCGGCATATTGGATGCTTTCGATGGCAGGCGATGAGTGTCAGCTGATAACCTTAATGCACAGCGATTACCGGAAAACACAGTTGCTGGCTATCGACTTGCGGTCCCGGCGTCCCGATCTGGCCGATGCCCTTTCAGAACTTACGCACCATTGGGGCCGACTAGGGCGCGGTGAGTAACACACACAATAGGATGTGGAGTAGAACAAACGAGCCTCGCAACACTGCGAGGCTTTCTCTTATCCAGTGAACGGCCGAAGTTGTGTATATATGCAAAATGTGTTCTGATACACGGAGTAACAGAACGCACCCATCTGGAGGTTGCCCATGACTTACCTGGTCGAAAATATCTCAACGATTGCCGGCGTTTGGCTAAGTTTGATAATCGGCTTCCTTATTGTGGGATTCTCGATCAATCGCGCCCGAAAAAAGCGAAGTAACGAGTCTGGCCGCTACATTGCGCAAGCAATACACGGGTTTGCACAAGAAATGAAACGCACACCCTTTGTGTGTCGTGAGGTTCTTGGCCGCAAATTGAATGTTAAAAGCTGGACCCTCGAGAGCGATCTCTATGTGGCCTCGTGGACGCGCGCGCTGGGCACAGATCATGTGCAAACGGGCACGGTAACTGTGTATCGGAAGGGCTCGACGGATGCATCGTGGACGCTCGGTGTCCTGCGCGCGCGTGTAGTTCACATTGCCTTCACGAGTGGCGATGCGCACCATGTCATTGATGTGGAAGGCTTTCAAGATTTTCCGATTACTCAGCAGCTGGCCAACTGCATATTCGATGAGTGGACACTTACGGTTCTTGCTACCGCAGCTGCCCGCTGTTAATGCTACCGCGACGAAGCCCCGCACAAGTGCGGGGCTTCTCTTGTATATTACCTAGCGGCTCTTCACTTTTAGTTTCGTTTCTTTCGCCTTGTTGATCTTTGGCAAACGAATCACTAAGACCCCATGCTTCTCAGACGCTTCAGCAGCATCTACGTCTACTTCTTCCGGGAGGAGAATCGTTCTCGAGAACGCACCCCAATACAACTCTCGACGAAAGTACCCGTCTTCCTGTGCCTCACGATCGTCTTCGCGGACACCTTTGATGGTGACCATGTCGCGGGTAAGTACGATATCTACATTGCCCGGCATAACGCCTGCTATGAGCGCTTTAATAACTACAAAAGCGGTCGTCTGGTACATATCAATAGGGAGCTCTTCAGAGCCTTCCTGCGCATCGTCTTGCCATGCCTTAGCTGCAGGGCGTGATCGTGTAGCGACACGCTCTTCTCGTGGCGATTCGGCGCGCTCAGGCTCTTGCGGTTCATCGTAGAACGTATCGAATTCATCCTGATCACCTGCGCCAGTGAGTCGTTCAAGTAATGATGGTTTTTTCATGGGAAAAGTACAAATGCTAACGGTGGTGCATGCGCTTTACAATCTCAATCGCACCCAAGAGCGCAAGTACACCAACCCACACGAGCGCAAAAGTTCGGAAAATCTGTTCGCTCGGTGTATTCAGTATAAGGAAGTTGAATAGGCTATGCAAAGACGCAGCGAGGATAACTCCTAGAACGGCGGCAACCCGGCGTACCCGCTTCGGCTTGTAGAAGCTCAGTGCCAAACAAACACCCACTGCCGCTGATGAAAGAGTGTGCAAGAGCGTTGCGCCGATGAAACGCAAATTGCCCGTCATGAGATTCGCCACGACGCCGTCACCAGCGAGGGGTGACACCAAGAAGAGCGCATTTTCTGCTGCTGCAAATCCCAGAGCAACCAGTACCATATAGATGACCATGTCTACCGGCTCATCTACGTCGCGACGCCACAAAAGTACGATACCCGCGAGTGCTGTTTTTACGACCTCTTCTATGAAGGACCACACCATAAAGGTGAGGGTAGTTCCGACAATGAATGTGGCGACCGTCTTTTGTATCGGAATCACCACAGCTACCGCGATCATGCCAACCAAAAATGCCAGCGCGATCAATTGTCGTGGCTCGGGATGTGCACGATCTTCACGCAGCCAAAACCATACCCACAGGAGTGCAGGAAGAAATCCTCCACCCATGGCAATTGCAATTGAGCCAAATTCCGACATGGGGAAAGTATACCAAGAGATCATGCGAGTAACGTGATGCCGCCCTCGAAGAGGGCGGCATAGATTATCGGTGTGTCACTCAGGCTACTTCCACTTGGCAGTTCGGAGAGCTGCCATAAACAGTTCCACTTCCTGCATTTCTTGCTTGGTCACACTCACTGAGTATCGACGCATGAACGTTGCCGTTACGACGAGCCACGCGAGTTTGTGTTGCAGGAGAGAGTCCGTGGTGAAAAAGCTTCTTCCGACCTGAAGGTTCAGGGTGTTTGGGAGATCCTGAAGAGTAATCTCAATGAGGTCGCCGTCTCGCGGTCGCTCTACCATGCGAATGCTCCCTCGAGCGGATCCATCGGAGTGTGCAAACGGCCATTCCTTTTTATAATGGCGCCGTATATCCTCGGGCAAGTAGATACGCAGTTCTACATCAACGGGACCAGACGCTGTCATATGAGCCTCCAAGCTCTTGCTTCAACCGGGCGCACAGTACAATGTAAACACCATCCTGGCAAATATTGTAGGCAGAAGGATACGTGATTACCATCTTGAAGCAGGATGAGTGGGTTTGAGCTGTCTGCTAAACAGTTGCAGCCCGACACGATGTCGGGCTGCATATCTCACTAGTATGAGCTATTGGTCCACTCGACTTCCGTTTTCTCGCCAGCCCGTCTGACCATTATGAGGCTGTAGCGAGCGGTGAGATTTTCGTGTCGATAGCGGCGCACGCAGGCAACTGCAATTGAGCCAAATTCCGACATGGGGAAAGTATAGCAAGAGAAGAGTAGGGCAAAGTGAAACCGCTCCCATAGGGAGCGGCTGTAGCACTCGGTGTGAAGAGGAGCTTAGTTCCACCCCGCATCAGTGAGTGCTTCAATGAGCGAACGTACTTGCGTACGTTCGTGCTCGCTTTGGCTGTGATAGTTTGCGGCAAGCCGCACTTGGAGACTCACTTGCAAGACCATCGGCGTCTCTCCCACAAGTGAATCTGCAATGAAACATGAAGAGGAGACGCGTAGTGCGATTGTACCCCCGGCCTTCTTCCGCGTCGGGAGGATAACGATGTCGCCGTCACGTGGCCGTTCGGGGAAGTTCAGGTAGCCGACTGCACATCCACTGGATGTGGAAAATGGCCATGTAGGGAAAAGTGAATCGAATTCGCTCGGGAAGTGGATCACGACTTCCGTGCGTAGGGGTGTTGCATTTTGGGGCATGGACGTTCTCCTCTGAGTATGCCGTTCGAAAAGTACGCCACAAGGATGCGGATGTCAAGATCGCTCTGGCCAGCGTGCCACCATCAAGAAGTCAGTGTCTTTACCAGGTAGCTTTTGCCAAATTGTTTCAGTGACAAACGGCATAAACGGGTGGAGCATTTTGATGCTGGTCGTGAGGAGGTCGTGCAGTGTCCAGGCACGTGAGGCAAGCGCGGCCGCATCCTCCCCAGAGAGAATTGGTTTGCTTTCCTCGATAATCTTTGCGGCCAAGGTATCCCACACATAATGGTAGAGCTTCTCCGCTGCAAGGTGGAAACGGAATCCCTCGAGGTCGCTGGTTACATCGGCGACGATGGCGTCGAGTTCTTGTATGAGTGCCTCGTCAGCCGAAGTGAGCACTGGCTTTTCCTGCGGAAGTTTGCCCGAGGTCCCTTCCAGGATGAAGCGGGTGATATTCCACAGCTTGTTTGCAAACTTTCGGTAGGCACCAATTTTCTGTGGGTCGAGGTTCAAATCCGTCCCAGGTGTGTTGCCCACGATCAATCCCATGCGCAGCGCGTCGGTGCCGTATTCGTCGCAGACGGTCGCAGGCGCAATCACGTTACCCTTACTCTTGCTCATCTTCACGCCTTTGGCGTCGCGCACTAAACCATGCAGATATACTTTTCTAAACGGCACATCACCAGTGCGGTACAAGCCGAGCATGATCATGCGGGCGACCCAGAAAAAGAGAATGTCGGCCCCGGTCTCCATCACCGAGGTAGGGTAGTGCTTTTTGAAATCGGGGCTATCAGGGTAGCCGAGCGTTGCAAACGGCCATTGGCCAGATGAGAACCAGGTATCGAATGTATCAGGATCCTTAACGAGCGCGCCTTTGCAGGTGGGGCAGGTGGTCAGGCTATCGTCAGTGTCCACAAATCCATCATTGCATGCAGTACAGAGTTTTGCCGGAATCGGAATACCCCACACAACTTGGCGTGAAATGTTCCAGTCTTGAATATTTTCGAGCCAGTGCATGAACACTTTCTCGTGCTGCTCGGTGAGGATATGCACGCGCTTTTCACGGACGGCATCCATCGCTTTCTCCGCAAGCGGCTGCATTTTTACAAACCACTGCGCCTTCACTTGGGGTTCGATTTCGCGGGCACATTTGTAACACACGGGCACCTCGTTCTGATATTTCTCATCCATTCCTTCAACGAGACCCTTTCCTTTGAGCTTCTCGATTATTTTTCCGCGCGCCTCCGTAATCGGCATACCTGCGAACTCACCAGCAATCGGGAGCAGCTTGCCGCGCCAATCAATGATCTGTTCGAACGGTAGATTGTGTCGCTGTGCAATTTCAAAGTCGATACCAGAGTGCCATGGGGTAATAGTCATAACTCCGCTTCCTACAGCTGGGTCGCTTGCGGCGTCTTTTATCACCGTTGCGGTGATGGGGCCATTGATCCATTCGAGCTCAATCTGCTGACCGTGTGTGTACGATGCGTAGCGTTCGTCTTCAGGGTGCATGACTACATACTTGTCGCCAAACTTTGTTTCCGGACGCACGGTGCCGATGGTGAACGGGCCGTACTTCAAGAAGTAGAACGGAGTGGTACGTGTTTCGCGTTCGGTCTCGAGGTTTGAGAGCGATGTTTGGTGTTTTGGGCACCAGTTCACAATACGTGCCCCGCGATACAGCAGCTTGTCGTCGGAGAGCTTCTTGAACGTGTCGTACACGGTTGTGCGTACACGATCATCCAAGGTGAATAGCTCGCGCGACCAGTCGCACGATGCGCCCAGCTGACGGATTTGCCCTTCCATGAAGGTTTTGTTGGCGAGAGTGAAATCGAGAATTTCTTTGTAGAGCTCTTCCGGTTTCATGTCGAAACGCGAACGGCCCTCCTTTTCAAGTTTCTTTTCATACACGACCTGTGTTTCAAATCCTGCGTGATCTGCGCCGGGGTACCACAGCGTCCTCATGCCTTTCATACGAGCAAACCGAATCATGATGTCCTGAAGCGTGACGAACAGCGCGTGCCCTGCATGCAGGCTGCCATTGGCGTTTGGTGGGGGCATGATAATAGTGAACGGTTCCTGTGGGTTCCCCGGGAGTTTGTCGGGGTTGAAGTAACCACTCTTTTCCCAGGCTTCGTAGGTAGCCGCTTCGGTCCCTTTTGGGTCGTAGGGTTTGAGGAATTCTTCAGGAATATTGAAACGATTATCCATCCAGCTATCCTAGCATCAAAGGACTATGGGTGAAAAGCTACAGCTCTCCTCGGCACGCGGTGGCGTCATCCACGTTTTGTAGGGTGGCGCATTGAGCAGTAATTTCTTCGTATGTATTCTGCGCAAGAAGGCGTCCGCGAATGCCACCAAAGCAGGCTCCTCGTGGCGGTGTTTTCTTGGGATAGAGTTCGCAGAATTCACTCATGCGAGCGAATTTGTTCTCGGGTGTAATGCCGTTATTGAATCCTGTGAGAATGCCTTCCATGCAAATAGTGCGCAACTCCTTGTGGGGAAGCTTTTCGCATGTCGTGTGGAGGCTTTTAATGTCTAAGTTTGCAATTTTCCGTCGCACTTCATCGTCGATGATGCCGTACACGCCCGAGCTCTGGTCTTCAATCCTGGGAAGCGTGGTCATGAACGCCAAACCTTGCTCAAATGAGAGAGTGTTTCGGTTGCGCACATAGCCAGTAGCAATTTCGGTGTAGCAGACGCTTCTATATGGTGCCTCCAGTGGTGCGCATACACCGGTGGGGTTGGTATCGGAAAAGCTCAGCTTGTACAGATCGGAGCCATAGGCGATTGAGAGGGCGTTGAAAATGCCGGAACCACAGCGCTCGCGCTTGTGCTCTTCCGTGGTGAGCCTTTCGCACTCATTGATACTCTTAGCTACCATTCTTGATGCGTCACCCCAGAGTGTGCCATCCAGTGAGTCGAAAATGGCGTGGCCCATGCCGTGGTAGCAGCCAGCGCGTGCCTCGTCTGCGGCATGTTTGTTTTCAAACCGACCTGGCTCAATAAGTGAATCGCAGTACCGTGCGCCTTCCTCAAGCATCCCAACGCCATACTCGCGTGCCATCTCTTCCACAAAACCATGGTAGAACCCGAACCCGCAG
>JAGOVW010000034.1 GCA_018060545.1 Minisyncoccota bacterium | reverse complement strand
GACCATTTTTCCCTTTCAGGGCGCCTCGCTTGATAACTTTTTCTATTTCAAAAAACTGTACACAGGGGCATCACTGATTGCGCTTACCGAAGGGTATCGTTCAGGTCAAAAGATACTTGATGCATCGCACAGCATGATTCAGAAAGACGGGGTAGAAGGTCGTATACCGCTCGTCTCGCGGGCCGGCGTTTCGCACGATGTGGTAGCGGTGCATGCGCTCGGAAGCCTTGAGGCAGAGCGTGCGTATGTCGTTGCTGCGGTGCAGGCACGTATTGCTGAAGGTGTCGAACCTTCTGAGATTGCAGTTTTGTATCGCACTAATGGAGAAGCAGAGCAGTGGGTACGTGCGTTTGAAGACCGTGGTGTTTTTGTGTCCGTTGAATCAGAACAGAACGCGCTGAAAGATCCCGATATAAGAAAGTTCCTGATATACCTCACGGGCATTGCGCGTCTGGGCGATGATACGAGTATGGGTGAGTTGTTGCATGTTCCATTCTCTGGAGTGGGGCCGCTCGACACGTACAAAATTATTCACTACGCCCGACGTTCTCGCCGCAGTATCGCCGATATTTTGGGGCACCGTGAATTACTTAGTGATGCCAAGGTAGAGCAGGTTGATGAAGCCCTGGCGCTGTATCAGAAGCTTGTACGTTTTGCCAAAGCGCCTGGTTCCGTACCCATGGTGGTGGGCGACATCATACGTGATTCCGGATACCTCACCCATATTCTTACCTCACCACGAGCAGTAGAGTTGATCGAAAAGCTTGCAGGGTTCACGCGCGACATTGAAAAACTCTCTATTGGCCAAGCTGACTACAGTCTCACCAAACTGTTGGCACATCTTCTCCTGCTCGACGAGTACCGCATACCTATAACGAAGGAAGTGCGCGCGGCACCGCGAAAAGGGGCGGTACGCCTCATGACTGCTCATAAATCTAAGGGACTTGAATTTGACTACGTCTACATTGTGAATGCAGTGGATGGGCATTGGGGTGGGCGTCGCACGCGTGAATACTTTTCGCTACCCACGGGTGGGGTGGACGGCGATGACAATGACGAGCGCCGTCTCCTGTATGTTGCCCTCACACGTGCACGCATCAGTATTTCGTTGTCGTATGCATACGAGAAGGACGGAAAAGGGTACCTGCCCACACGCTTTATTGAAGAAATTGACCCAACGCTCGTAACGGCAGAGGTCCACGAAGCACCGCATGATCATGCGGCTGATCTTGCGCGTATGCCGGCGCAGGCCCACGTGTCACTCCCCGATAAAGCGTTCCTCAATGAACTCTTTCTCGAGCAAGGGCTTTCAGTGACGGCGCTCAATAACTATCTCAGCTGTCCGTGGCGCTATTTCTACAGCAACCTTATCCGTATACCGATGGCACCTACGAACGCACTTCTCTATGGTAACGCCATCGACCGAGCGCTAAAACGTTTCTTCGAAAAGTATCGAGAAGAGGGCACTGCCGAATTGGAGATATTGCTCACGCTCTATCGAGAGTCAGTGTTGCGACAGCCGCTTCCGGAAAAAGACATCGCCGACATGGAGCGACGCGGAGTGCAGCATCTCACCGCGTGGTTTACCGAGTGGCACCCGACGTTTGTTCGAGAAACACTCAGTGGCTATGCGATTCGCACCGAACTAGCTCTTACGGGTGAGTTGCCACGAGTGCTCTTGCGCGGTGAGTTGGACAAAGTCGAGTTCCTTGCGGATGGCTCCGTGCGCGTGGTGGACTATAAAACAGGCAAGCCAAAGAGTCGCAATGCCATCATGGGTAAGACAAAGAGTGACGATGGAGAGTACTTTAGGCAGCTGACGTTCTACCGGTTGCTTCTCTCACTTGAAGGAAAATATCGCATGCATGAGGGGATGCTTGATTTCATCCAGCCTGATGATCGCGCTCATATGCATCGTGAAGTATTTCAGAGTGATGAGCTCGATATCGACGCATTGCAGAAAGAGATCGAAGTAGCGTCGCAAGACATTTGGTCACTCGGATTCTGGGACCGATTCTGTGACGAGAAAGACTGCACGTATTGCCCCTTACGCAAGATGATGCAATAGTGCACGCGGACTACGCTCTACTCACAAGGGAGAAAGTCATGCTTCATGCGATCAACGAGGATCTTGCTGCAGTGCTTTCGCTTATGGTTTTTCTCGCAGCCGTGTACTGGTTGTTCACGATTGCGGTGTATCGGAACGAGTGCTCTCCGCGAACGTTGGTATGTGCTGCGGTAGTTACTACCACCGCGCTCTCCATGCGTTTGACGGTTCCTGTCCTCGAATATTTCTCACCCGTGCTCTACGCACTATTTATAGTGATCGCGTTCATCGCGCTCAAGCGCGCACCGGTGCCGCGCAGTGTGGCACGCTTGTTTAAGTGGTGACCGATGCTCTGCGCCATGCAAAGCGCCCCGACTTTCGTCGGGGCGCTTCTCAGTACCATGCACTTATTCTGACAAGAGTGTGTCAATCATTCCTTTCACCACCTCGTACGGCTGTGCTCCTTCGATTGGCATTTGTTCGTCACCCATAATGACAATTGAGTGCGGTGTGCCACGGCCACCTGCTGCGACAACTTCTGCGGTATCGCGGTCAACGCGCGCCTTGTGGCGACCACTTGCCAGACACTCGTTGAACTTTCCTACATCAAGACCAGCAAATGCTGCAATTTTTGGAAGCTCAGCAGCATCCAGTCCATCGTTAGCAGGAGTAATTTCATAGATGCGGTCCGTGTACTTCCAGAATGCATCGTTACCGCCTAGCTCAGCTGCGCATTCCAGCGCCTGTGCTTCCTTTGGTGCCTTTGAGTGCAACTGTTCGAGTGGGAAGTTTCGGTAGACCCATGCTACATCGCCCTTGGTGCCGTATTCGTCGATGATGCGCTTCATAGTCTCGTGAAAACGCTTACAGAATGGGCATTCCGTATCGGAGTACTCAACAATAACTATTTTTGCATTCGGATTACCGCGGATGTGATCGTCAGCTTGTGGCCCGCGAACCTTTTCCAACACGGTTGGTTCAGGTGCTGCACCAGGGGTTGGTGCGGCAGTCTTTCCACTGTTAACGAAATACAGAGAAGCGGCGATAAGTCCGCCAGCGATGACGATTGCAATCGGTACCGCGAGCTTTTGAAGTGTGCTGTCCATGGTGTTACATCTAAACGGGTTACTACGTCGTGATTAATAGTGATAGGATTGTACCACGCATAAAGAGTGCGCAACTATGACAACAGTCGACGCCATTATTTTAGGAATCGTGCAAGGACTCACCGAGTTTTTACCCATTTCCTCCTCAGGACACCTCATCATTGCGCGCAACCTATTTGGTATGACGGCAGACGGCGGACTGGCATTCGACGCGGTGTTGCAGTGCGCTACGGCGTTCGCGATTGTGCTGTATTTCTGGCGGGACTTGCTCGCGCTCGCCCGCGGCGTTTTTATGCGGGAGCAGTCTGCGCTCACCGAAGTGTTGTACTTGGTGGTCGCGACCATTCCCGCGGTGCTCTTGGGTCTCTTTCTTGAACATGCTATGGAGACCACCTTTCGCAGTGTCGCGCTTGTAGCAGGAACGTTGGTTGCTGGGTCGCTTATTATGGCGATGATCGAATGGATAGTGCGTACACGAGCTTCATCGCAGCTCACCGTGCCTCGTGCACTGAGTATTGGTGTGTTTCAGTCGTTGGCACTGGTTCCGGGCATGAGTCGCTCGGGCATGACCATTTCCGGTGGCATGCTTGTCGGTCTTACACGGGAAGCCGCTACTCGCTTTGCTTTTCTCTTGGGTATTCCAGTCCTCCTTGGGTCAGGGCTTAAAAAAATAGTAGATATTGCACAGGGCAGTGACACGGCAGGGCCCCTTGGGCCGCTGGTTGTAGGGGGTGTGGTGGCATTTGGGGTAGGGCTTCTCGTTATTCACTTCCTATTGAGGTTCTTGCGTACACATACACTGATGCCATTTGTATGGTACAGACTGGCACTTGCAGCGCTCCTCCTGGTGAGTGTTGTATGATGTTTTGGAGAAAGTAGCATTGCGGGAGGGTACATGGATAGTCACCATCGGCTGCTCCAGATTCGCCTCATGGCAGCCCAGAAAGTGCGAGGCATGTCGCGGCACGATCAAGCGGTGTCATGGGGAGACGGAGGATTGGGTGCCCATTTTGAATATTGTCGCGATCACATCGCGGATGCGGCAACGCGCGGCTTGAGTGACGAAGAACTCCTCGTCCTATTCATGAGCTTGAAACAGTGCGTCAATGAGTTACCTACATAGGACCCTGCCAACATGGCAGGGTCCACGTGTTTAAAATCCAAGCGTGTGGGTGAGTGCGGCCGTGTTTGATTGCAACCAGTTGGTGGTTTTGAGCTGCACCTCTTTAACCTTACCCAGCTCTTTGTAGCGCAGGCTCTTATTCTTCAGCGCGTAATCAAAAATCTTGCGTGTAATGGCAACATCTTGGATGCAGTAGTCACGCACTTCCTGGATTTTTCCTTCGCGCCACCATTTGATGGATTGCAGCCCGTGTGCGGATTTATTCTCGCCGAGCGTGCCTTCGGCGACGGCGTCGAGTTTGATGCGACGGCCGAGCGATGCGTGAATTTCCTTCAGAAGGTCGAGTGACTTGATACGTGCCAAGTCGCCGGGGTAGTACTTATTGAGAAGGGGAATATCAAAGTGATCTGAGTTGTAGCCCACGAGGATATCTGCCTCTTCCAAAATCTTCCAGAGCCGTGGCAGGTCTTGGATGAAGAAAGAATCGAACGTGTCCGTCTTGGAGTCGTGTATTGCGATGATGGCAAGATCGAGTGCGGCGGGGTCCGACGACCCAACTTCAGAAAAAATATTTGAGGTTTCGATATCGAACGTGATGATGCGCGGTTCAGCTTTTGGCATGGTGGCAAGTATACCTGATTGAGATGCATCTATGGCGTGGAAAACAGGGACCCGCGAAAGCATGGCTTTCGCGGGTTGGCTCACTGCATGTAGGCGAATGCTGCGCCACCGACGCCGCCCAAGACGATCAGTGATCGTGCGTAGGCATTGTTGTGGATGAGCGAGAAGACGTTGGTAAACGTCACCACGCTGTAGGCGAACACGAGTGCGCCCGCAGCACCGCTTCCAAGCAGTGCGCCGTAGAGGAGGGGATGCATGTCTATCCTTTCTGGTTCCCTCCAGCCAAGAGTATTATACCATTTACATAGAAAAAAACAAGGCGCGGACCGAAGGTCCGCGCCTCACACACACCTGAACGCTATGAGAGTGGTGTTGCTTCTGTGCGCTCTGGCGACGATTGCTCAGGTGCCGGCATGGGCGTGACCGGTACAGCCAGGTCAATGAGCGATTTCATCGCACGAAAGAATGGCAAAAGAAAGAGCGACATGCCAATGCCGTGCATGGTGGGTCCCCAGCAGACGAAGCCTGTAAGGAACGCCACGAGTAGGCCAATCGAACTGAACTCGAGGTGGGTACCTACCATCCAGGGCGTCACCATACTTACTTCCAGCTTGTGCACAATGAACGTGACCAAGAGGAGGACAGTGAGTATCTGTGGATCGGCCCCGAAGTTCACCAGACAAATCAACGTGATGGTGACGTAATTGATGATGCCACCAAACACTGGAATGCCCCCCGTGATGCCGAGTATGAGCCCATCAAAGACTGCACGTGCAACCGTTATGTTGTACCCGAGTGCTTTGCACACCAGCAAGACGGCAATAAAGACCCCGCTGAAAATGAGCATCGAGGTGCCCATTGCCTTGAAGAGTTTCCCGCTCAGCTCATTGAAGTGTGCCCAGCCCGCGTTCACAAGCGTGGCACCTTTCGGTGGTAGCAGTGTTTCAACAACGGCGCGTACCATCATGCATTCGTAGTCCCACCACCACAGGAGAAAGAGAATAAGGAAGGGCACCGTTGCGAAACTGATGACCCCCACCGTTCCTTTCATGACGGTATGTGCGAACCACTGGGCCATCGCGGCACCGGGCCCGATCAGCGATTGTGAGTGGCTGGTGATCCACTCGGTTGCCTTGTCGAACATCTCCTTGGTAACACCACATGCTCGCAATACTTCTCCGTGTGACTGCCACGCACTACTAAAGTCACGCGGGAGCTCTTGGAGTATCTTTTGCGTGTTGGTCCACGCTTCGGTACCACCTTGTAAAAGAAGTGGTACCAAGAGGTAGAGCCCAAACGCAAGAGCACCACTCCAAAGAAGTGCCAGCATGAGCGCGGTGAGCGCTTTGGTTACCGGCAGATACCTGAAAGGTGTTGTGGCGCAGAGCCGATCGAACCCGGGTGCGAGTGCCGCCACGAAACTCATGAGGAGGAATACACCAAATGCGACGGCGGGTGCGAGTGCGACCGCTACGAGAACGGGGAGCACCAGGGTGCAGCGTAGTAGCCACACCGTGCTGGCGCTGTGGACGTGCTCCATGTAGGTAATCCTTTTGTTGCATCCGTACTCAAGTACGGCCGTGCCGCACTATGCTACACGAACACAAGTCAGTCAACTTGCCTGCAGATTATCCGAGAGCTGAGAAGAGATGGTCGGCGATGTGTTCCGCAGAGAGCGTGTGCTCGTTGCCGTTGCTGAGCTGCTTGAGGGTGTACGAACCCGACTCGCGCTCGCGTGCTCCCACGCCAATAATGAAGGGGATGCTCATGTTGTTTGCCTGCTTGATTTGGTCGCCAATCTTTTTTCCAGAGAGATTGACCGTTACGGCAACATCTTTGCGGCGTAACTCCTGCGCCAGCGTGAGTGCGTGTTTGAGTGATGCCTCGTCCATCGGGCACAGCATGAGCTCAGTGGCGGGGCGGTATGCAGGGAGCAGATCGTGGCTTTCGAGGAAGTCGCGGGCAGTTACATCTCCCATGCCAAAACCAATTCCCGTAATTGGTTCACCACCAAAAAGTTCGGTTAGGTTGTCGTAGCGGCCGCCACCAAATAGTGAGCGGCGATTTTCTGGGGCAGTGTCGAACACTTCGAATACCACACCGGTGTAGTAGTCGAATCCGCGCACGATAGATGTGTCCACAACTACATTCCCGACGCCCATGCTGTACAAGAGCGATCGAAGTGCCTCCAGGTGCGCGCTCGATGCGGCTTTCGCGAATCCTTCCAACAAATGTGTTGCTTGGTTTTCAGATACCAGCTCAAACAATTTTGCATCAAAGTCGTCAATTTTTGCCTTGCGGTCCAACAGCTGCATGACGCTCTTCGTTTGCTCCGCGGTCAAATCGGCACTCTTGAAGAGCTCGGAGAGCATGCGGCGGTCATTGATGCGAATTTCAAAATCATTCTCAGTTGCGCCCAGTTCAAGCATCACGGCGTGTGCGAGCGCAATCACTTCCGCTTCGGCCTCGATACCAGGAGCACCAAAGATGTCTGCATTCAGCTGCCAAAAATCGCGCACACGCCCACGCTGCGGGCGCTCGTAACGGAAGCAATTGGGAATCGCATACCAGCGCAAAGGGAAGGTGAGGTCGTGGCGCTTGCCGGCAACCATGCGCGCAACCGACGGTGTCATTTCTGGGCGCAGGGTTACCTCGCGATCGCCGCGATCGGTAAAGGTGTAGGTTTGTTCATTCACAATCTCGTCGGAGTTTTTGCTGCGGTAGAGTTCCGACGGCTCCATGACACTCGCGCCATATGCTTCAAAGCCGAATTTCTCGCAGGCAGTCTTCATCGCCTCGAAAAGGTACTCCTGAATAAACGCATCTTCTGGGTAAAAATCACGGACGCCTTTGTATGGCTCGGTGGAGAGTGTGTCTTTGGACATGCACCGATTGTACACTTTTCCGGGTCTTTTTCTAGGCTCCCGTTTGCTCGTCGGTGATTGAGCGTGAATCAAACGACACCAGCTTTCTCTCTTTGGTTTCTCGGTCCACTTCGTTCAGCACCAATTGCTTTACATGATCTGGCGCAGGGATACCTTTGATTTCCAAATCGTCGGTGACCGCTCCTGCTGATTGAATGCGCAAGGTGCCGAAGTTGAACATGGTTTCTATAAAGTTTTTGAAGGAGACCGTTGCGTCTTGGATGCGCTCGATTCTAAGCGTGGTTATTTCGCGAGAAAACAGTGTTACTTGCTCGATGTACATGATGCGCTTGTTGGTCACGATCCATATATCCAGGTAGTAGCGCGTCCAGATTTCGGCGAGTGCAATGGTGCACAGTGCCACCCACAGAGCACTACCGAATACAATCAGAGATGTGCCTGCCTGAACACCCGAGGGGAGCGCAGCGACGATAGCGGTTGCAAGCACGATAGGTGCGACGGCGGCGAGCACGGTGCCGAGGACAGCTGTAAGGAGAACCAGCCAGTGCTTACGCACGGAAGCGATGATGTGTTCATCCGGCTGCTGATCAAAGAGGTGCGACATATCATTATAGAGAAAACGTTAGAAGCGAACCGAGCATGACGCTGAAGAGAAATGCTCCCGCACCACCATACAGAAGAATGGCGAGTGTTGCGGTGGCAACGCTACCGCTCCAACGCACCCAGTGGTACGCAAGGACGATAC
>JAGOVW010000007.1 GCA_018060545.1 Minisyncoccota bacterium | reverse complement strand
CCTGTACCTATTGTGCAAGGTGTAAGAGATGCACAAGAGGGTCGTCTGCTCTGGTGCTAGACTACTAGTACTTACTTATTACGTTCATATAGATTATGGATACGCAAAAACAAGAGATTCACATTGTGCCACCGAGCATCATGGTAAAGGCAGCGGCAGCAGCGCTGGTTGCACTCGCACTTTGGGGCGCGGCAGAGTTTATGACAACGCTCAAAGAGTTTCGGTTTGTTGGCTCAGGTACTACAGCAACAAACACCATCACCGTTTCGGGTGAAGGTGAAGTATTCGCGGTGCCCGACCTGGCTACATTCTCAGTAAGTGTGGAAGAGAAAGCAACGGAAGTGAAGGATGCTCAGAAAGTTGCCACAGAGAAGACGAATGCCATACTCGCGGCACTGCGTGCGAAGGGTATTGCTGATAAAGACATAAAGACGACAGCGTACAACGTGTACCCTAATTACCAGTGGCTACAGGAACCATGCACATCACGTGGCTACTGCCCTCCAGGGGAGCAGAAGCTGGACGGATACACCGTGTCACAGTCGGTGGAAGTAAAAGTGCGCGATACTGATGCTGCGGGTGAAATCCTTGCGAGCGTCGGTTCCTTGGGTGCCAGCAATGTAAGTGGCTTGTCATTCACTATTGATGACGAGGATAAACTTCAGGCAGATGCGCGCGCTGAGGCTATTGCGGATGCCGAAGCAAAGGCAGAGGAGTTGGCAGCGCAATTGGGCGTCAGTGTTGTCCGTATCGTTGGGTTCTCAGAGAACAGCGGTGGGTACACCCCGATGTACTTTAAGCGTGAAGCCATGGCTATGGATGCGGTTGCCTCGAGCGCACCTGCGCCAGAGCTTCCAGTAGGAGAGAACAAGATCTCATCGAGCGTTTCGATTACCTACGAAATTCAGTAGGGAAGCCTGTGTGTGGAGAAAGCGGCACCTGCGGTGCCGCTTTCTGTTAGTATGTGAACATACATGCATATATGGCAATCCCGCTCTCACTAAAAAAACTGCTCCAACCCGCCATACTCATCAGTGACGAGACACGGGCATATGTATTGATCATACTCGCCAAGAATAAGAAAGGGCTGTGTGTGCAAGATTTGGCTACGAAGGTAGGTGTGAGTCACTCCGCTATGTGTCACCAATTGGCAAAGCTCGAGCGACTCAAGATGGTGTCGGGTACCCGAGACGGACAGAGTGTTATCTATTCGCTGACGAAAGCACCGCAGACAGCCCAGGTGGTCAGTCTTCTAAAGGCGTTGCGTGCACTATGACCATGGATGCTCTATCACACCGCGTTCGTACATGGATAAGGCATGCCCCGCGTGGATACGTGGTGGGCACAGCCGTCATTGTTGTAGCGCTGGGCATTCTGATTACATCACTTCCCTCAGCATCCACTGCTCCTGCCTACGAACCAGATCTGGGAGGAGTGCTTTTGATGACTAGAGCAGGAGAGAAGGTCACGCTTGAGTCCGTTACTCAGGGGCGGCCAGCAATCATCAATGCATGGGCATCATGGTGTCCATTCTGTACAACAGAATTGCCGGACCTTATTTCTGTACAGGAAGAATTTGGTGATGCGGTCGTGGTTGTTGCGGTGAATCGGCATGAAGATCAAGAGCAGGCCGAAAAGTACCTTGCCTCGCTCGGGGCATCCGAAGGATTGGTGTATTTATATGATCCCATTGATTCCCTGTACCAGACTATTGGGGGGTATGTGATGCCAGAGACGGTCTTCCTGTACGCTGATGGGCGCATGGCGAAACACCAGCGCGGTCCGCTTTCTCTCGATGTGTTGCGGCACCATACGCGTCTGCTGATTGCGGGGGAACCCGTGGCCCCTCTTGGGGCGGAGCCTGTGCCCGGTGATCACGTAGTAGGGTGTCGGGACGGGGAACAGTGTGTTTTTTGAGGCTTCCTGCAGGATCTGTGGATGGTGGCGCCCACTTGACGCTTCTGGTTTCCTAGAGTACTCTTTGCTGTACGACGCCCGCAGGGGCGTTTTTTAAGAGGAAAACCGAACGACTATCTGAACACTATGGGACTCATGCAATATTTCAAGGATACTCAAGCAGAAATGCGCCACGTTGCATGGCCAACGCAAACGCAGACCATCGTCTACACCGCACTTGTTGTGTTGGTGTCTATCATCGTATCTCTGTACGTAGGGTTTTTCGATTTTCTTCTCACTCGTGGTTTGGAGGTATTGGTAGAACAGCGCCCGGTCACCCCTACTGCACCACTTGAAATATCGACCACAACAGTGCCAACAACCCCAGATCTTAACTTCGATATCGGCGTAGAAGGTGCGGGCGGAACTGTGGTTCCTATTGATGTACAGGCAACCCCTGATGCACCAGTTACAGAATAATTTACTAGTGGTTATTTATTTCGTATGGCAAAACAAATTCACTCAGCAGAACGCGGTTGGTATGCAGTGCATACCTATTCGGGTTACGAGGACGCAGTTGCACGCAACTTGAAGCAGCGCGTGGAGTCGCTCGGCATGAAAGAGAATATCTTTGATGTGGTAGTCCCTGCAGAGAAAAAGGTGCGTATCAAAGGAGGTCGCAAGACTGAAGTACGCGAAAAAATTCTCTCGGGCTATGTCTTGGTGGACATGATTCCAACCGACGACGCATGGTCAGTGGTGCGCAACACTCCCCAGGTGACAGGATTTGTAGGGACGGCGAACCAAGCTGTACCTCTTACGAAGGAGGAGGTTGCCGGCATCTTCTCACGTATGAGCGATGACCACGTGAAGCATACGATTGACTTGGGAGTTGATGATGCGGTGTTGATTATTGACGGCCCGTTCAAGGATTTGGAAGGGAAGGTGGGAGAGATTGACGAAGAGCGTGGAAAGGTTAAGGTGATGGTCCCCATGTTCGGCCGAGAGACCCCGGTAGAGCTGGAAGCAGATCAGGTGCAACGAATCTAATATACATTTATGGCAAAAAAAGAAATAACAAAGATGATTAAGCTCCAGATCGAAGGAGGCAAGGCAAACCCTGCTCCGCCGATTGGAACAGCGCTCGGTCCGGCTGGCGTGAACATTGCAGCGTTCTGCAAGGAGTTCAATGATCAGACACGCGACAAAGCAGGGCAGATCATTCCTGTGTTGATGACGGTATACAACGACCGCAGCTACACGTTTATTATGAAGAAGTCTCCTGCTTCTCGATTGCTCTTGAAGGCAATCGGCAAGCCGAAGGGTTCTGGTAAGACTCCTGCTGAGAAGGTGGGTAAAATCACCAAGAAGCAGCTGGAAGAGGTGGCTAAGGAAAAGATGGAAGATCTGAACGCTGGTTCACTTGAAGCAGCAATGCGTATCTTCGCCGGCACCGCGCGTTCAATGGGTATTGATGTCATTGATTAAGTTCGTATAAGAAGGATACGAGACGAGACCGGGCTTCTGCCCGGTCTCGGTGTTTTTACGATGCGCCTGGTGTGAGGCGTTTGATGTGCTCCAGAAACCGTGGGTGGACGCTCCTTTCTTTGTTGATGAACGGCACAAAGAAATGAATGCCACGCGGTGAGCTCCACCAGTTACCAAGGTGCGGAGCGATATCTGGGGCACGCATCTCTCCCTCTTGAAATCGGAAGGCGACGGTGACCCGCCGTTCTGCAAGAAGTTCTTCAAAACGCCACACGTCAGGAATGGTGGCGATTCGAGCATTCTTCCACAGTATGGTTTGCACCACAGGTTCAACCGCGGCGTAGAGCATCTCCACATCATCGTAGGCCAGGCAGAGGAAAGGGAGATCTGGACTGGTCAGGAAGTAACATTCTTTCGCAGGATTGTGCGAAGGAATCAGCTCGAGTTCAAGTCTAATGTTTTTGTGCATTGACGATGCTCCATCTGGGTTCCTCTGTGCACCATAACAGTCGTATGGGAGTGGTCAAGAAATTGACTCAATGTGCACAGGGTAGATATGGGTGCGTGGTTGTGCTGTCTATGGCATGCTGAAGTTTGGCGTTCTTTGGCATGGAGAAACATCGTGAAGCAATATCTCGAATTGTTGCGGCACATCCGCGAAAAGGGCGTGCGGAAAGAAGACAGAACAGGCGTCGGCACAATCAGTGTGTTTGGCTACCAAATGCGGTTTGATTTGGCCGAAGGTTTTCCGCTCCTCACCACAAAGCGCGTATTTCTGAAAGGGGTCATTCACGAGCTTCTGTGGTTTCTAAAAGGGGACACCAACATCGGCTATCTGAAACAGCATGGTGTCTCGATTTGGGATGAATGGGCTACGCCTGAGGGTGATTTGGGGCCAGTGTACGGCAAGCAGTGGCGTGCATGGTCAACACCCGACCAGCGCACCATTGATCAGATCGCAGAAGTGATTGCACAAATCAGGAGTAAGCCACATTCGCGCCGGCATATCATTACGGCATGGAATCCGGCAGATATGCCGAACGAGTCGCTCGCACCTGAAGTAAATGCAGCACAGGGGAAGATGGCGCTTGCCACCTGCCACTGCCTGTTTCAGTTCTATGTTGCCGACGGGAAGCTCAGCTGCCAGCTCTACCAGCGGTCCGCCGATGTGTTCCTGGGTGTACCGTTCAATATCGCGAGCTATGCGCTCTTGACTATGATGGTTGCTCAGGTGTGTGACTTGAAGCTCGGAGAATTCATCTGGACGGGTGGCGACACGCACTTGTACCTCAACCACCTTGATCAGGTTGATCTCCAGTTGTCTCGTGAACCATTGTCGCTTCCGATGATGCACATCAATCCGGAGGTGAAGCATATCGACGCATTTCGCTTCGAGCACTTCACGCTGGAAGGGTACGATCCGCATCCCGCAATCAAAGCGTTGATTGCGAAGTGATTCATGCGAGCAAGTCAGTGACTTGCTCGCATTCGTTTTGTGAGAAAAAATTTCTGCATGGAACTACCGATAGATGTAAAGAAGCTCTACCGCCACTGGCCACAGCACCTGGATATCGGGGCGCAGACGCTGTCTCCACACGAGGTGTGTGCTGATATGGCGCTGTGGCAGGGGCTTACCTATTTTATTTCAGAGCGCATGAGCGTGTGGGCAAAGAAATCGCGTGGAGACGTACCGCCATATTCTGAAGACCCTATACTTACCACGTACCGTTTCTGTAACATTTTTCGAGAACTCGACCGACAAACCATCTTTTTTCACCAGACATTGCAGCCCATGCGTGGCCATTTTCCACTGTGGCTTTTGAACATGTTCTACTGCCGACTTGTCGCGCGCACAGAAACGGTGCACACGGTTGGCCTGCTTTCCTTTGATGAGGCAGAAAACAAAGACTTCTATAAGCGACTCATGGCTACGGGTCGTCCGCGTTTCGGTACGCCGTACGTGTTTCCGGTGAGTACCATACTCAAGAGCGACACTCCGACACGAGAAGCATTCCTCGCGTACTATCTGCCACGAAAGATGTATCGTATTGCGCAAGAGATTGAGTCGTGGGAACGCGTGAGTGTGCACGATGGGGTGGTACGCGTGCTGCCGCTTTTCGGCATCAACCTGACCTTCTTGTGGACGGAAGTGTTGATAGATGTGGCATACCAGTTTCCCGAGCGGGTAGATTTGTTTGCACGGTTTCCCATTGGTCCTGGTTCATTGCCAACACTGCGGCGCATTGATGCGCATGAGGATCCGGCACTGCTAGTGACCCGTCTCGCGAAAGTGGCTGTGCCGCATGGCCTTACGTACGAGGACGTGCCGGTGAGACTCTCCGCAGAGAACTGGGAAGGTATTGGATGCGAGTTTCGAAAGTACACCAACCTTAAGTTAGGGAAGGGGCGGAAAAGACTATATCGATAAGCGATGCGGCCGAACCAAAAGTTCGGCCGCACTATTACGACGCACTGCGTCGCCACACTTCAAATTGAGTAGGATGATCATCACCTGCGCATTGCGAGATGTCTGATCGGTGTTCACGATGCCATGCATCCCACGCGATGGCAGGGAAGTGAGCGTCGCCTCGGATGTCAGCAAAGACCCGCGTCACATACATGCGGTCAATTGCCATGTGCTCAAAAAACCACGCGAATATAGCCGATCCGCCAGCGATCATGAGTTCTGTGTCGCGGTGTTGTACGGTGAGTGCCTCTTCGGGTGAACGAACGAACGTGACGTCGGCAGAGTTGATTCCTCCAGTCTTTCCCACAACGATAACGTGGCGCCCTACCAAAGGGCCTGGGAGAGAGTGGTAGGTGCGTCTGCCCATAACGACGGACTTGCCCAGGGTGTACTGCCGAAAACGCTTCAAATCGCTGGGGATGCGCCACGGGAGTGCGTCCTTGTTTCCGATGACACCACAGTCGCTCATGGCGACAATTATGCTCAGCATGCGATCCTCCTGTTTCTGGGGCCACTGTACGCATCTTCGCAAAAAACGGCAAGCTCGCACAGCGGAGCGGCGTGCGGCATTAAGAGCTCAGGTGAGTACAATCGTTTTGACCTTGTTGGAAGACGGCACTCTCAGGCATGCTGTAGCAAGTCGTACTTTAGCAAGGAGAGCGCCGACATGGCTAAAAACAGTAAGTCACTTTCGTGGGTTAAAAGCACTGATCCTGCAGTCTTGAAACGTATGTTTCCGGACAAGCTCAAGATGAGCTATGCACGACCCACCATGCTTGATGTAATTGCACAGCAAGCAATTGTGGTGTCGAAACGTTCTACGTGTCTGTGGTACGAAGTGGGCGCCATCATCTTTCACGGCGATATCATCTTGTCGCTCGGTTACAACGGCGCAGCTCGCGGCGATGTAGACCCTCGGGAGGCCGGTTGTGCTCGCGTGGTAGACGGCAAACTCATGGAAGGTCAGGGTCTCTGCCGTGGCTCGCATGCCGAACTGAACGCGATCGGGAATCTTTCAGCGGGCACTCAGAGTCTGCAGAACTTGCAGATGATGGTAACGCTTCACCCATGCAACACCTGTGCGAAGCAGATAGTGAACAAAGGTATCAAGTTCGTTCACTATCTGTGGGAATACGGTCGTGAAGAACATGCGACTAATTACCTGCGTCGTTTGGGTGTTCGGGTGGAAAAGTACGGAAGCCCGCTACTCGATGAATGGATTGAACGAAACGACTACCATCCCATCGGGGCACGACAAAAACAGAGCGTAGAGGAGGGTGCTCAATGAAGAATGTAGAAGTGGTAAAGCTGGTTCCTGAGGCGAGAATACCGGTGCGGTCGCACGAAATGGACGCAGGACTCGATCTGTTCGCGTATGTAGCGCAGAGTATCCCACCACAAGGGAGAGCTGTCGTCGGTACGGGGATTGCTGTTGCATTGCCGCGTGGGTATGCCGGGCTGGTATGGGGCCGCAGTGGGCTTGCACACCGTCACGGTATTTCCGTTCTGGCCGGAGTCATAGACGCCTCGTATCGCGGTGAGTGGAAGGTGGTCCTGCTTAATACGGAGCAGGTGCCTTTCACTATTGCGCCAGGTGATCGAGTTGCCCAGGTTCTCATCCAGCGGGTCGAACTGTGTTCGTTCGTTGAGGTGGCTGAGCTACCTCTGGGCGCCCGAAGCACAGGTGGTTTCGGCAGTACTGGGGTGTGAACGGTGTACCCCGCGCACAATGTGCGCGGGGTACTCTCTATACTTGCTGAAATGACAGCTCCTCAAACAGCAATCCGCCTTTCTTTTCAGAGAGCGCAACACGCAAAATATCTTCTACGCCAGGCATACAGTTCGTATCGGCAATTTCTTTTTTAGACAGCCACTGCACTTTCTCAAGCGTGGGTGCCGCGTCTTTTGCTGTGTGTATACGATTGCCATAAAACACGTGACAGAGCATGTGCACAACAATTTCATCCTGTGCATCGGTAACGAGTACATACACAATTCCTTTTTGAGTGAGTGTTGCCTTGAATCCCGTTTTCTCTTGGAGCTCGCGCTCGGCCGATGCCTGCACGCTCTCACCAAGGTGTGTTTTTCCATACGGGAATCCGACCTGTCCTAAGAACGGCTGCTTGCCGCGGGTATATAAAAGAAACTCATGCTGATCGTTTTCGCACACGGCAAGAGTGACAATTTTTGGTTGGGCACGCACGAAGAAGTGTTCAAAGTTTACGCCGGTGGTGAAGTGCACCCCTTTGGTGGTGAGTACATATTGCCCGTTGCTGTGTTTGATATACCCATGGCGCACTAGTGTTTTTAGGTGGTAGCTAAACTGGTTACCTTCGATGCGTGGAGGTTTTAGATCGCTATAGCGAAGCCGTTTGGTGCGGCTCAACGCCTTGAGTACATGTTTCTGAATGAGGTGCATTTCCATAAAGTGAGGATACTATGCGCGGGGAAATTTTTGAGTCAAGTCGTCTCGACCATATTCCTTGCAGTTGTGCTCTTAGTCGTTACACTCGCGGGAGACAGCAAGGAGGACATATCCATGAGTGTGTTTGCAGTAGTAGACGGTGGCGAAGGCAGTGGCACGACGACGCTTTCGCATCGGCTCCACGCACATTTCCCGAAGAGTATCCGCACGCGTGAACCAGGAGGTTCACGTCTGGGGGAGGAGCTGCGCGGGCTTATCCTGAGGCCTGATGCGGCAGCATACGATGCCGAGACCATGTTTGCTGCGTTTTGGGCAGCCCGGCGTGACCACATGCGCGAAATCATCATGCCGGCTCGCAAGCAAGGCCTGATGGTATTTACAGATCGTTTCGATTCCTCGACATGGGCGTACCAGATTCGAGGACAGAAGCAATCTCAGTTGGCAGATTTGTTCTGGGCCGTTCGGGCGCACTACCTGAAGGACTGTGCCCCCGACATGTACATCGTACTTGATGTACCGCCTGAAATCGGCGTTGCTCGGGCAAAGTCGCGTGGAGGAGAGATAACCCACTTCGATTTGGCAGAGATGGATTTCCATCGTCGCGTGCGGGCAGGGTTCCTGGAATTCGTGCATGATCCGCGCACCACGCAGCGTCAGGCGGTAGTTGATGCCACCAAAACGCAAGACCACGTGTTTGCCGAGGTAGTCGCCTTTATCGAAGCGCATTGACCTCTCTTAGGGTGTATGGCCCGCCGCAGCTGTCCTGCGGCGGGCTTTTCATTTAGAATGCGGGGATGGATACAGAAGCACTACTCGAAGCGCTCACGGATGCTGCCGTCAAAGCGGGCGTTGCTACGCCGCGGGTAGTTTTTGATTTCCCCTCTGATTTAGCCCATGGCGACCTCACTACCAACCTCGCGTTAGTCCACGCAAAGGAAACAGGGGATGCACCCCGCGTCCTCGCAGAGAAGATTGTCGGGAATCTGCCACAGATCCCTGGTATTGAGCTTGTATCGATTGCCGGCCCTGGGTTCATTAACTTTACCTACACGGCTGATGTGCTTACGTCTGTGGTCCACGAAGCCCACACAAAAGGTGGGCAATGGGGCGAGGGTGAGGATTTGCAGGGCACCACGATCATGGTGGAGCATAGCCAGCCAAATCCATTTAAACCATTTCACATCGGGCATCTCATGAGCAACACCATTGGTGAATCGCTCGTCCGTCTTTTGGAAAACCAGCAGGCGCGAGTGGTGCGCGCCAACTATCAAGGAGATGTCGGGCTTCACATTGCTAAGGCAATTTGGGGGATGCAGGCACTCGCTACCGATCCGAAAGATGTAGAGGCAATTGGTAAAGCATATGCGCATGGCGCGCAGCTCTATGAAAAGGACGAGCGCGTAAAAGCGGAAATCGATGCCCTTAATGTGAAGGTGTATGAAAAAACAGATGGCGTGGTGAACGAGCTGTATGATGCAGGGCGCGAAGCCAGCCTGAAAAGATTCGACGAATTGTACTCAGTGCTCGGCTCATCATTCGACCGTTTCTATTTCGAAAGTGAAACAGCAGGTATAGGGCAAAAAGTAGTAGAGGCACATCCTGACGTGTTTCCGCTCTCCGAAGGCGCACGTGTGTTTAAAGGCGAAGAGTATGGTCTTCATACTCGTGTGTTCCTTACGTCCAAAGGATTGCCTACGTACGAAGCAAAAGAGCTTGGTCTTGAGACGCTCAAGGCTCAAGAGTATCCCGAATGTGATGAATTTATTATCACTACAGCAGTCGAGCAGAAGGGCGTGTTTCTCATCATTAAAAAAGCACTTGAAGTTATCAATCCCACGCTCGCCGCGAAGCTCTCACATATTAGTCACGGCATGATGCTCCTTCCTACCGGCAAAATGTCATCGCGCACCGGGGAGGTGGTAACGGGGGAGTCTCTCCTGATTGCACTCGTTGATAAGGCGCGCGAACGCGCAAAGCAGAGCCGAGCGGAAGATGCGGATCTCTTGGCCCAACAGGTAGCGGTGGCTGCAATCAAATTTCAAATCCTGCGCCAAGCGGCGGGAAAGGACGCCGTGTTTGAAGAAGAACGCGCACTGTCATTGGAAGGAGATTCTGGTCCGTACTTGCAGTACGCGCACGCTCGCTGTGCATCAATACTCGAAAAGGCGAAAGAGGCAGGGGTAAAAGGAAAAGCAGATGCTACACAAGTTCCGCAAGAGATCGTACGCATGCTCGTGCGCTTTCCGCAGGTAGCAGAACGCGCTGCTGAAGAACGCGCAGCACACCATGTTGCGACATACCTCATGCAGATTGCAGGGGCGTTCAACTCTTGGTACGCACGCGAACAATTCTTGGATGGAAGTGAGGCGGCGCCTGCGCGCATTGCGCTGGTAGAAGCAGTGAAGTTCACTCTACAAAATGGACTCGCGCTTCTGGGTATTCAAGCTCCTGAAAAGATGTAGTCTTTACTGCCCCCTCCGGCTGTGGCATTGTCCACGCGGACTGCACATGGGGTGCGGTAGACATGGAGGTTGAGATGATTCGTGTAGCGCTACGTACGGCGATATGTGGTGTTGCTATCCTTTTGGGCGGCTGCCTCGTGAGCCAATACGAGCACTTCGACGTCAGAAAAGGTATCGACGTGTATCTGGCGGACGGCACGTACACCTGCTCAAAAGAAAAAGGCAATGACCTAGAAGGGGCTCCTGGGCACCTCTATTCACTCGTGATGCATGCGCAGGCATTTCGTGGGCGTCTCACTATTCAAAAAATTGAGACATCCGGAAGTGTTCGGTATTTGGTTGCTCAGCTGTCTGATCCAACGGTCGCGACCGTCTATGCATTCCACCCAGTTGCCCATAATGTTTTTGCCTACACAGCAGCAGTGACGCCAGCATTTAAAAGTGCCGGCCCTGGCTTTGTGGTGGGGTTAGTGAGCATTACCGATCGCACCATTGTGCCACTTGGCCTCGCACATGTTGAAAAGGTTCGGCAACTCGCAGAAGCGCACGGTGTTGAGAGCAGCAAAGAGCGGCTGGAGGTGGGCGTGTTTGGGCTAACCTTAAATGGCTCGAAAGAGGATGAGCGTCGCTTCATAGACGCACTCGCTGCAAGCGACCTTCTGAAACCTGATTCAGTATGCAGTAAGGTTGAAGTACCGGCCACTAAGTGACACGTTCATTATGCAAACCAATCCGCATCATCGGTAATCGCCCAGAGAATGAGCGATGCTGCGGTTCGATGAGGCTGCCAGCGCTCTGCGCGCTCGGCAGCCTCTTTTTGTGTCGGGGTTTTTTCAAGCTTGTCGAGTCGCGCAATACCTTTACGCAATCCCAAGTCACCTGGCGAGAATACATCTTCACGCAAGAGCGTGAACATCAAAAACATTTCCACGGTCCATGGACCGACGCCGTGAATCTGCACCAGCTCCTCGCGAATAGTGTCGTCAGGTAATGTGTGTACATTCGCAAACAGCTTTTTCTTTTTTAGTGCGGTTTCCGAAAGTGCGCGCAGGGCTTTAATTTTTCCAAACGAAAGGCCTGATGCGCGCAGCTGCATGTCGTTCATAGCCATAATTTTTCGAGGCGTTGGCGTTTCTTTGGGGAAGAGTGCTATGAAGCGGGTCCAAATAGCGCGCGCCGCTTTGCCGGAAAGCTGCTGGCCCACGATGGAACGGCAGAGCGACACAAAGGGATCTTTAGGGCGACGCTCGCTTGGTGTCAGGGCGTCCTTATGTTTAACGGCAGCCTGGTGGAGTGCGGGGTCGACTTTCCTGAAATGGTTGAGCGCTTTCTTAGACATGAGCGCAATCTATCATAGTGTGTTGAGTGTGGGCTATCTGCGTGATAGGCTCGCCGCAGTACTGCGTACAAGAAAGGCAGCACCGTGCTGACCTGCCCTTGCGAGGGCCCCAGGAGAAGGTTATGACAGAATGCAACACGGCTACCGCACTACCAAACCCGCTCACGACCGTCGCTGACCTCGAGCAGCTCTTAGGCCAAGAAGCGTTGCCACTTTGGTTCTACGCAGGATCGTCCAAATGGTGTGCGCCGACAGCGCATGCGCTCGGGCACATTCGGCGAGAAATCGAAGCATTGCTCTCGCGGAAAGTCGAGGTGCGCTGGCGCAGCAGATAGCGCAGAAACGATAGCGTGCCTCCTGGCCGCCTGCACAATGGTGCAGGCGGCCTTGTTTTGCTACGATACGACGCATGGACGCATCCGAAAAGAAAACTCCCACTGAAGGAAAAACAGAAACCTCACAGCGCGAAGAGGCGATGCTGTCATTTTGGAATGAGCGGGGCATTTTTGAAAAATCAGTCACCAAAGACGCACCCAAAGGCGAGTACGTGTTTTATGACGGGCCGCCGTTTGCTACAGGGCTCCCGCACTATGGGCACATTGTGGCGTCGGTCATCAAAGACGTCGTGCCGCGCTACTTCACCATGCAAGGCTACAGCGTGCCACGGCGCTGGGGGTGGGACTGCCACGGGTTGCCGATCGAAAACATCGTAGAAAAAGAATTGGGTACCAAGCGCAAAAAAGACATCATCGAGCAGGTAGGTATCGCCAAGTTTAACGAGCTGTGTCGCTCAAAGGTGATGACGTATGCCGACGATTGGAAGAAGATCATTCCGCGCATCGGACGCTGGGCAGATATGGAAAATCCGTACTTCACCATGTCTCCGGAATTCATGGAGAGTGTGTGGTGGGTATTTAAGCAGTTGTACGACAAAAAGCTGGTGTACGAAGACTACCGCTCGATGCACATCTGCCCACGATGCGAGACAACCCTTTCGCAAGGGGAGGTTGCTGAAGGCTACAAGATGATTAAAGACTTGGCCGTGACGGTGAAGTTTCCACTTCTGGATGAACCCAATACTTTTGTATTGGCATGGACCACGACGCCGTGGACACTCCCAGGGAACGTGGCTCTTGCGGTGCATAAAGATACGCAATACGTGAAGGTGCAACACGCTCATTCGGGCAACGTCTTTATCGTTGCAAAAGAGCGCGCTGCACACTTGTTCAATTTTGAAGGCAACGAGTACGTACTTGGCGAGACCCTTTCTGGTAATGATCTCCTTGGGAAAAAGTACTTGCCCCCATTCGACTCCTACCAAAACGCAAAGGTTAAAAATATAGAAAATGCGTGGAAGATATACCATGCGGATTTCATCACGACCGACACCGGAACAGGCATTGCACACGAAGCACCAGCGTTTGGTGCCGAAGACATGGTGTTGGCGCAAGAAGTTGGGCTGCCGTTGATTTCGCACGTGGCTATGGATGGCACTATTGCGCCGGAAGTAAAAGAGCTCGCAGGGCTCTCCGTAAAGCCAATCAACGACCCACAGGCAACCGACGTGGAAGTGGTGAAATATCTCGCAGGAAAAGGGCTCCTGTTTGCAAAAGAAAAATACGAACACAGCTATCCGCACTGCTGGCGCTGCGATACACCGCTCATCAACTACGCCACTTCGTCGTGGTTTGTGAAAGTGGAGGGAATCAAACCAACACTTCTGAGTACTGCAGAAAACGTAAACTGGTCGCCGGCGCACGTGAAGGAAGGGCGCTTTGGTAAATGGCTCGAAGGTGCACGTGACTGGTCAATTTCTCGTCAGCGTTTCTGGGCGAGCGTCATTCCGCTGTGGCGCTGTGGGAGCTGTGGCAAGGACGAGGTTTTTGGTTCTGTCGCAGAGCTTAAGGAGAAAAGTGGGGTAGAGGTAAAAGACCTGCACAAGCACGTCGTCGATGAAGTGACCTATCCTTGCGTGTGTGGTGGCGTGATGAAGCGCATCCCCGACGTACTCGATACCTGGTTTGATTCCGGCTCGATGCCGTATGGTGAAAAACACTACCCGTTCGAAGACAAGGCTCGATTCGAGAAAACATACCCCGCGCAATTCATTGCCGAAGGGCAGGACCAAACGCGCGCGTGGTTCTACTACTTGCACGTACTCGCCGGTGCCGTCTTTGAGAAAAACGCATTCCAAAATGTGATTGTAAACGGCATTGTGCTTGCCGAGGATGGTAAAAAGATGAGCAAGAAATTGCAAAACTATCCCGACCCGATGCTCGTGGTAGAGAAGTATGGAGCGGATGCTTTGCGCCTCTACTTGATGAGCTCGCCCGTTGTGCGCGCGGAGAACCTCAACTTTTCTGAAGAGGGGGTACACGAGATTGCACGCAAAGTCGTGGATCGTGTGGTGAACACCTACCAGTTCTACTCGCTCTTTAAAGACGCGCAGACGCATGTGCCCGCAGACACCAGCGAGCACGTGCTCGACCGATGGATTGTTGCACTCCTGCGGAAGACTCACGCCGAGGTGACAGAAGCGATGGAACGCTACGAGCTTGATCGTGCGTCGCGGCCACTCATTGATTTCATGGATGACCTCTCTACTTGGTATGTTCGCCGTTCTCGCGATCGTTTCAAATCCGATAATGCTGCTGATGTTTCTGCTGCACTCTCTACGCTTTCATATGTCTTGCGGGAGTACGCCAAGATGAGCGCTCCATTCACGCCGTTCCTATCAGAGTGGCTCTGGCAGGAAATGAAACGGGAAGGGGATGCGGAGAGTGTGCACTTGGCAGCGTGGAGTGCGCTCGATACTTCGATGCCTCAAGAAGAAGTGGCACGGTTGATGCAGTATATGCATCTTACTCGCAGCATCGTTTCTGCCGGTCTTGAAAAGCGCTCCAAAGCAAACATAAAGGTGCGACAGCCCTTGGCGAAGATAACGGTAGGTACAGATATTCCCGCGCTTGCCGACGAATTTGGCGAGCTCATTAAAGATGAGCTGAATGTGAAGGAGGTGGCATTTGCCCATGAGCCAGAAAAAAATCCTGATGCAGGAAGCCTAACCTACGCCGTGCTTTCCGTTGAGCTAGACACTGCACTTACCCCAGAACTACTTCGTGAAGGTGTTATTCGCGATTTGTTGCGTGCGGTCCAGGGTCTGCGTAAGGACATGAATCTGACACCTGGGCAAAAGGTAGCACTCGTGGTGTCTGCAGAAGATGCAGGAAAAGCTATTGTTGCCGAGGCTCAGGCAGAGCTGCTGCGTGTAGCAAACGTGCAAGAGACCCTCTTTGAAGAGCTGGGCGATGCGGGACAGGTGGGGAAGCTTGAGACTGAAGGCGCACTCGTAGCCACCTTCACCCTCCGCACCTGATATCAATCGGTACCGTCTGGTATTCTTTTCGGCATGTACCAGAAGTACACCACAGACGCCATTGTGCTCGGGACACGCGAACGCGGGGAAGCCGACAAGACCATTATTCTCTTAACGAAAGATTTTGGGTTGTTGTTCGCGCGCGCTATCGGGGCACGCAAAGAGTCATCACTCATGCGCTACGCGCTCGTAACAGGAAGTGCTTCACGCATATCTCTAGTGCGCGGTAAGCGTGAATGGCGCGTTGCGGGGGCATCATCAGTTTCGAGCGGGCTTCCACCCGCATCACTTCACGTGTTTGCTCGTATGTCGCGTTTGATTTCTCGCTTGGTGCACGGTGAAGAAGAAAGCGAGCATTTGTTTGAAACCGTGCGCGCCGCACACGAAGCACTGTTGTGCGCAGAAGCTAAAGCACTGCCGTCAATAGAATTGTTGGCAGTGGCGCGCGTACTACATTCGCTTGGATACATAGCACCTGAAGCGGTTGGGTCTGCGCTGTTTGTGCAGACAGCCTACACGCCGGAGATGGCTGCGGAAACCGAGAAGGCGCGCATCGCGCTTTTGGGCGCAGTAAATGCGGCGATTGCAGCATCGCAACTGTAGTTTCTAGGCACTGGCCTTTGTGCAGAAAAGAATAATTAGTCACTCTTTACGGATTTATTATCCTTGTTGCGAGGTATAATCCTTGTATGGCTTCCCCGGATGATATAGAGAGAAAAGAAATGTCGCATAGCGAGCGCATCGCCAAGTTACGTCAGGCGATGTATTCTCGATCTCTCTCTGAAAAAATTCACCCCCGCGACAGACATGCGCTCGATGAAATTGATTACGGCGTACCTACAGACTTCGTTGAAGAAAGAGAAGGGCTTCCGGGGAGCATGGTGGCCCCGCGCACTATAGGTGCTGCGCGCACATTCACGCGCTGGTTCTTGGTGGCCTCACTTCTATTCTTCCTCGCTGCGGCAGGAGCTTTTACTTACTATTTCGTTTTTGGCGCGGGAAGTGTCACGGCTGCACCTGAAAATATTGATATCGCCGTACGTGGGCCGCTCACGGTTGTGAGTGGAGAACCGTCACAGCTCCAGATTGTGGTCACCAATCGCAACCAGGCAATTCTTGAACTTGCTGATCTCATTATTCGCTACCCAGAAGGAACGCGCTCCCCAGCAGATTTTCTTACAGATTTACCGGAGCAGCGCATATCCTTGGGTTCAATCGAGCCGGGCGGGCAGCGGCAAGGGACGGTGTCAGCTGTGTTTATGGGCAAGGAGGCAGCGCGCGGGAACGTAGAGGTGGAACTTGAATATCGCGTGCAAAATTCCAATGCCATCTTTGTGAGCAAGGCAGACTACGGGCTGAGCTACGGAAATGCGCCTATTTCAATAGCCATTGAGGGGAACAAAGAAACCGTATCTGGGCAACGCGTTACCCTCACTGCCACCATTCGTGCTGAAGGTCCTTCGCCGCTGCGCGACGTCCTCATCACTGCCGATTTCCCATTTGGGTTTACCTTGGATTCGGTGGCACCCGAAATGACGCGCAAAGATGTGTGGGAGCTTGGCGATCTGCGGCCTGGCGACGTACGCACGATTGTGATGCGTGGCACTATGGAAGGGCAGGAGGGTGATGAGCGTGTGTTCCGCATGCACGCCGGTACACGCAAGGTCAAAACGAGTTTGGGTATTGACGCTGAACTTTCAGAAACAGTTCATCACGTAGCGGTAGCGCGCCCATTCATCGGGCTTACGGTTGCTATAAACAAAGAAGCAGGTGAGGAGGCGGCCACGGTGAGCGCTGGCGAAGGTGTCACTGTAAATATTCTCTGGAAAAATAATCTCTCTACGCCTATAGCAAACGCGGTCTTGGTGGCGAGACTCTCAGGGGTAGGCATCCCAGGAACCGGCATTAAATCTCCTGATGGATTTTATCGCTCGGCAGACAATACTATTTTATTTGATCGCTCCACAACGCGTGGGGCGCTTGCAGAGCTCGCGCCCGGTGCATCAGGGAGCGTGAGTTTCAGTTTTACGATGCCTGATACGCAGACACTGGCGAAGATAAAAGAAGCTATGCTCGATATTACCGTGCATGCTGCTGGGAAACGTTTGGGCGAAGCTAACGTACCTGAGACGCTCCAATCAACCGCGGCACGATCAGTAAAAGTGGCCACTGATGTACGTTTGATTGGGCAAGGGTTCTACTACCAAAACCCGTTTGGCAGCGTTGGACCGTTACCGCCAAAAGTAGACCAAGAAACAACATACGCACTGGTCTTGACCGTCGCTAACAGTTCCAATGGCCTCGACGACGTGGAAGTAACTGCGCAGTTGCCTCCATATGTACGCTGGGTTGGCGTCTATTCGCCCGCACAAGAGCGCCTACGCTTTAGCGCGGCCGAAGGTACCGTTACCTGGAATCTAGGCAACGTGCCGTCAGGTACTGGCACTGAAGGGGGTGCTCCATACAAGCAGGTTGCCTTTGCCGTCGGGTTCACACCGTCCGCAAGCCAGCTCGGAGAAGAGCCTGAATTGTTGCGCGAGATTGTGCTCACGGGAACCGATGCGTTTACGGGGCGTGGCGTCAGTTTGCCGACCCCATCCGTCACCACCAACCTCTTTGATGATCCAGGATTCTCTTCTACTGATGCGGCCGTCGTGGAATAGGGCAGACCTACCTCTTTTTTCTGTATCTTGTATAGTGGGAATCTATGGCCACCGATACCTCGATGGAAAAAATTATTTCACTGTGCAAGCGACGCGGCTTTATATACCAAGGGTCTGAAATATACGGTGGGCTTGCCGGCACCTGGGACTATGGCCCACTCGGTGTCGCGCTCAAGCGCAACATTGAACAGCTGTGGTGGAAACGCTTTGTGCTGGAGCGCGAAGACATGTACGGCATGGATGCGGCAATTCTCATGAATCAAAACGTGTGGAAGGCCTCCGGGCACGTGGGAGGATTTTCTGACCCGCTCGTCGAGGATATAAAGACTAAGAAGCGCTATCGCGCAGATCACCTTCTCGAAGAGCAAGGTGTTGACCCTAAGGGAATGACCCTTGCTGAAATGGACGCGCTCATCAAAGAAAAGGGCATCAAGAGTCCCGATAAAAACCCACTCGGTGATGTTCGGCAGT
Source organism: Minisyncoccota bacterium (assembly GCA_018060545.1). Lineage (GTDB taxonomy): Bacteria > Patescibacteriota > Minisyncoccia > Phycocordibacterales > UBA2100 > JAGOVW01. The sequence goes on along the minus strand of JAGOVW010000007.1, from coordinate 15,552 downwards.
TCAACATGATGTTCAAGACACATGTTGGCGCTACCGAAGATGAATCTGCGGTGTCGTACCTGCGCCCAGAAACGGCACAGGGCATGTTTGTGAACTTCAAAAATATTGTCGACTCGTTCCACCCAAAAATGCCATTCGGTATGGCACAGATTGGAAAAGCGTTTCGCAACGAAATTGCACCGCGCGACTTTATTTTCCGTGTGCGCGAATTAGAGCAGATGGAAATTGAATACTTCGTACACCCCTCACAATGGCAAGAGGTGTTTGAAGCATTCCAAAAAGAACAGGTAACATTTCTGGTGGACGATCTGGGTCTTTCTCGCGAAAAAATCCACCAAATCGACATTCCGGAAGCGGATCGTGCTCACTACAGCAAGCACAGTGTTGATACGGAATTTGATTTCCCCATGGGGCAAAAAGAGCTCTTGGGGCTCGCGTACCGTACCGACTACGACCTCAAAGCCCACTCAGATGCGAGCAAAGTGGATCTTTCCTACCAGGATGAAGAACGAAAAGAGCGCTACACGCCTCACTGTATCGAACCAACATTCGGTGTGGGGCGATTACTTCTCGCTGTATTAGCTGATGCGTATCGTGAAGATGAGATGAATGGCGAGGTGCGTAGCTACCTCAAATTCTCGCCGAATGTAGCCCCAGTAAAGGCGGCGGTATTTCCGCTCCTTAAGAACAAGCCACTGCTCGTAGAAAAGGCACGGGCTGTATTCGCCCTTCTAAAAAAGTCTGAACCGCGTATTGCATGGGATGACAACGGTAACGTGGGGAAACGGTACCGTCGCCAAGACGAAATAGGTACGCCGTACTGCATCACGATTGATTTCGACACCTTGGGCGAGGGAGGTGATGCAACTAAAGACACCGTCACTGTGCGCAACCGCGATACAGGGGCACAGGAACGAGTCGCGATACACGAGCTCGCCGCACATATCTCTCAGTAGGGTTCTGGTGCGTCACATGAGCGCTGTCCCTATGCGCTGGGTCCGCACGGCTATATACTGTCACCATGTCTGATCAGCCCATCACCATTTCAATCACCACTGGTGCGGTGGTGAGGATACTGTTGATCTTGGCGGGGGCGTGGTTCATCTACCAGCTGTTCGATCTCGCGCTGGTCATTCTCACTGCTATCGTGATTGCCTCGGGTATCGAGCCGGCTGCCAAGTGGTTTATGCAGCGCAAAGTGCCCCGGGTCATGGCTATTCTCATTGTGTATCTTCTCTTTCTGAGCTCGCTGTTTGCATTGCTCTACGTAGTTGTTCCTATTTTCTTGGTACAAGCAGCAGCGTTCGTGGCTGCGCTCCCAAAGTACTTCGAGTTTTTGAATCATCTTCCTGGCGATTACTCGCCGATTTTGGCCGCCGCAGGTGCTGATCCAGTAGCATCGGTTTCAGACATGGTTGCCACCATGCAGTCTGTGGTGCAGGAGTTTACGGGGAATTCATTTGCGACCGCCAGCGCCTTTTTTGGAGGTGCGCTCAGTTCCATCCTCATTCTGGTCTTTTCCTTCTACTTTGCTGTGCAAGAGCGCGGTATCGAGGATTTCCTGCGCATTGTCACGCCGGTAAAGCATGAGGAGTACGTGCTCGATTTGTGGAAGCGTTCGCAGCATAAGATTGGGCTGTGGCTGCAAGGGCAGCTTCTGCTCGGAGTGATTGTGGGAGTGCTGGTGTTTTTAATACTCACCATTCTCAATATCCCGCACGCATTCGTGCTCGCCGTCCTTGCTGGGTTCCTGGAGCTTATTCCTGTCTTTGGGCCGACGCTGTCAGCCATTCCTGCGGTCATCATTGCGTTTGTGAGTGCAGGCCCATTCATGGGGCTGGTAGTTGCAGGCGTGTACATCATTATCCAGCAATTTGAAAATCACCTGATCTATCCCTTAGTGGTTACCAAAGTAGTTGGTGTGCCGCCACTGTTGGTTATCCTTGCTCTCCTGATAGGAGGCAAGCTCGCAGGCTTTCTTGGAATACTGCTATCTGCGCCCATTGCTGCCGTCGTGCAGGAAGTGGTGCAAGACTTTGACCAGCGCCGCGCGGCAATTGCGCGTGGCGACCGCTAGTCTCCTAGTTGCTCAAGTGGGTGCATTGCCGTAGTCTGTCGCTATGGAGAAATCATCTCGGTACATAACAACGACGCTTCCGTATGTAAACGCAGACCCGCACATTGGGTTTGCTCTTGAAATCATTCAGGCAGACGCTTTGGCGCGATACTACCGCCTGATGGGGCACAACGTGTTCTTTTCGACAGGAACTGACGAGCACGGGCAAAAGATTTTTGAGAAGGCGAAAGAGCAAGGGGAAGACGTGCAGGCGTATGTTGATCGCTATGCGGCTTCATTCGAACGGTTGCGCGAAAGCCTGAATCTCTCCTATGACGCGTTTATCCGTACGACAGCGCCTCATCACGAGGCGGCGGCTCAGGAGCTGTGGAAGCGCTGCCTTGCACAAGGCGATATTTATAAAAAGAAGTACAAAGGTCTGTATTGTGTAGGGTGCGAGAAGTTCCTCACTGAAAAGGATTTGGTAGAAGGGAAATGTCCGCTCCATACGAATCAGGAGCCGCAAGAGGTGGAGGAGGAGAATTATTTTTTCGCACTTTCAAAGTACCAGCGTGGGCTTCTGGACTACCTATCCAAAGATAGCTCAGTAGTCCCGGAAGTTAAGCGCGAAGAAGCTCGCCGGTTCGTTGCCGACGGGCTGGAAGATTTCAGTATTTCACGCGAGAAGTCGCGCATGCCGTGGGGGATTCCTGTTCCTGGAGATGAATCACAGGTGATGTACGTGTGGTTTGATGCACTGACCAACTATATCTCTACCTTGGGTTGGCCTACCGATGAAAAAGGTGCGTTTGCCATATTCTGGGAGCAGGGTACAACCCTGCAAATGGCAGGAAAAGACCAAGTACGTTTTCAATCAATCATGTGGCAAGCCATGCTTATGTCGGCAAATGTGAAAACGACCGACACTGTGTTCTATCACGGCTTCATAAACAGTGGTGGCCAAAAGATGAGCAAGTCACTTGGAAATGTCATCTCACCGTTTGATATGGTAGAGAAGTATGGAACCGAAGCAACGCGGTACATGCTCCTGCGGCATGTGCACCCCACCGAGGACACTGATATTACCTGGGACCGTATGGACGAATGGTACACGGCTGACCTAGTAAATGGATTTGGGAACTTAACAAGTCGCATTCTCGCGATGACCGAAAAAGCGGGAATAAGTCTGGAGATGGCTGAGATGGAGTGGGGCAAACTTTTTACTCTACGCCAACAAGGGAAGGCCTGGGTCCACTATAACTCTGAGGGAGGTGGCGGTGTCGCGTATGTTAACGACATGCCTCCTTGCTACCTTCATTATTCAGGGGATCATCAATTTATTTTCAGCGCCAAGTTGAAGGAATGGCAATTCCAAGACTCTCTCTTCGACGTTTCGATTCGCGCAAAGCTTCTTGATGACTTCATTGCCAAAACAGAAGTGTATAGGAAAGAGTCTCCCGACCGAGAAGAAAACTTAATGAGGGCCCTCTTGCATTTACGAGATATTGCGTTTTCGCTCGAACCATTTATGCCTAACACATCCAAGGCGATTACTGACGCATTGGTACTTAACAAGAAGCCAGAGAATTTGTTTCCACGTCTCGCGTAGCAGCTGCAGTTCGCCACCATGTACATAGACACGCACTCACATGTTTATTTTCCACAATTCGATACGGATCGTGATGCGGTATATGAACACATGCGCGCGAATACGGTGCGAACGATTGTGGTTGGTACCAGTCTCAAGACGAGCACGCAAGCACTGCAGGCTGCTCAGGACACGCCAGATGTAGTCCTAGCTGCAACTATAGGGGTGCACCCCAACGCTGCGGCAGAAGGGTTTGATGCTGTGGCGTTCGAGGGGTTACTGTCTTCGAACATCCGTGGAACGGTGTGTGGTGTTGGGGAATGTGGCATCGACTACTACCGCGGGGCCACTGACCAAGAAAAAACAAAGCAGAAGGAAGTGTTTCAGGCGCAGATTGAGTTTGCCCTTGCGCATGATTTGCCGCTCATGCTGCACGTGCGCTCGAGTAAAGGTACCGATGATGCGCACCAAGATGCCTTGGCGATTCTTGATGCTTACCAAAAGGCGCATGGTGAAAAAGTGCGCGGCACCTCGCATTTCTTTACTGCCTCATTGGCGGTAGCGCGCGAATATTGGAACAGAGGGTTCGCCACGTCATTTCCTGGGGTCATCACTTTTGCCAAAGAATGCGAAGAGGTGGTGCGTTTAGCACCAGCGCACCTCATACTCTCTGAAACGGATGCCCCGTATGCGGCTCCTGTACCGCATCGCGGGCAGCGTAATGAGCCTGCATTTGTGGTGGAAGTGGTAAAAAAGATTGCTGAAGTACGTGGAGAGGAGATAGAACGTACACAAGAGCAGCTGCTCAAGAATGCACAACGTATTTTCGGAGTTGTCTAGACTTGTCAGTGACTCAGAATCGTGATACTTTCAGTGCGTTATGGCAACCAAAAAAGAAGCAGAAGTTAATGCAGCTCGTGTCTACGAAGTTGGGTATCATATCCTCCCAAATGTAGAAGGCGAGGCGATTGAAAAAGTCGTACAGGGCGTGCGCGAAATGATTGCTGAGATGGGCGGCAGCTTGATTGCTGAAGGAACTCCTCAGGACATGCACCTTGCGTACACGATGTATATCAATAACGAAGGAAAGAATACGTCGTACGACCGTGCTCACTTTGGCTGGATAAAGTTTGAGCTTCCTGCAGAAAAAATTGCAGCTCTCGAAGAGTCATTGAAACTCAACAAGAAGATCCTCCGCTCAATTGTTTTCAGGACAGTAAAAGAGGAGACACGTGCAAGCGTAAAGATTGGTGCATTGCGTGAGGTAAAACGCTCAGACACGCTCAAAGTACAGACGCGCCCTGAAAAAGAAGTAGTAGGAGAGGTTTCAGAGGAGAAGCTCGACGAAGCGATTGAGGGTCTCACTGCTGCCAACTAGTGCTACACTGAACCTATGTATATCAACAAGGCTATTGTGTACGGTAACCTTACCCGTGATCCCGAGCTCAAGTCGCTCCCAAGCGGCATGCAGGTGGCGACGTTCAGTCTTGCAACGAACCGTGTCTTCAAAGATCGAGACGGCAAGAAGCAGGAGCAGGCAGAATTCCACAACATTGTGGTATTCGGGCGCCAGGCAGAAACGGTGTCTCAGTACCTCAAGAAAGGGAACACCGCTTTTGTGGAAGGGAGGATGCAGACACGCAGCTGGGAGCAAGAGGGGCAAAAGAAGTACCGCACCGAGATTGTCGCTGACCGTGTGCAGTTCGGCCCTAAGGGCTCGGGGGCACCTTCTGGAGGCTCAGCAGGGGCACCACGAGGAGGAGCGGCAGATGAGCAGCCGAACCCACCAGCGGGCATAGACTACCCGGCAGAAGAGATTAATCCTGACGATATTCCATTTTAAACATTTATAAACAACCGTATGAAAAATTTCCTTCTTCAGCACGATATCAAGCACGTAGACTACAAAGACGTAGATGTGCTCAAGCAGTTCTTGAACCCTCACGGGCGCATTATGCCTCGATCACGCACGGGGATCACAGCAAAGCAACAGCGCGCCCTTGATGCAGCGGTAAAGCGAGCCCGCTATATGGGTTTGATACCGTACGTACAAAAATAAGCGGTCCACAATGGACCACAAAAGCCGCTTCACGTGAAGCGGCTTTTGTGTCATAATGGAAGTCGCCGGGCTGTAGGAGTATCGTACGATGAGTAGCGTGAATGCGCTGTGTGCCTTGCTAGCCTTCGGTTTTCTGGCAGCCATTGTGTTTGGTCTGCTGTAAAGAGACGCAACGCATTGAGGCCGACCTTTGAAAGGGTCGGCCTCAATTTAATGGGCTCCTAGGGGAAGGTGAGGCTATGCTTTTGAGACGCGCTCTACGTACTCGTTTGCCTCAGTGTTGATGCGAATGACATCACCAGCGTGGATGAACATAGGTACCTGGAGTGTGGCACCAGTCTCAAGGGTGACTACCTTGTTGCCGCCCTGGGCAGTGTTGCCGCGTACATCCGGTGGTGCTTCCGTCACTTTCAAATCGACTTTTACAGGCACTTTGATGGACACCACCTCGTCTTCGAAGGTAACGCCAATCACAATATCGTTCGATCGGATGTAGGGGAGCGCGTGTGCAACGAAGTCTTCAGAGAACTTGAAGCGGTCTGCGGGATTCTTTGGGTCGGTAAACCATGACTCGCCACGATTCGTGTAGAGATACTTTAGCTCGCGCGAACCAATATCCGCTTCTTCCAGACGGTCAGACTGTTGGAAGGAGTACTCCATTACGTTTCCTTTGATAAGGTGTCGCATTTTTGTCTGATTCACGGGGCGGCGCTGCTGCTTCTGCATGATGTTATTCCATGTGCAGACGTAGGGCTCGCCGTCGATGACGACAATTTTTCCTGGTTTTACATCGTTATAGTTCAACATACAGGGCTATTGTATGCAGAAAAGAGGGAAAGTCCAGGCGCTGGAGCGTTACGACTACTCGTCTGATCCGCGTACACCTTTCACCAGCGCCGATTCACCGCTCTCGAGGCGTGTACGAATCGCTTTCAGAATCTCGTTGCCAACTTTCTTGTTCTCGCGCAGGAAGGTGCGAGAGGCGTCATAGCCACGGCCCAAAGCGAGCTCTCCGAATCGGTATGATGATCCGCTTTTCGTGACGATACCCATCTTCTCGCCGAGAGCGAGAATTTCACCTTCACGGGAGATACCTTCACCATACATCATGTCGAACTCAGTCTGGCGGAAGGGAGCAGCCACCTTATTTTTGACGATCTTCACGCGATGTCTGCCACCCATAACCTCCTCACCCTTCTTTATCTGGGCAATGCGACGGATATCGATGCGTACCGATGTATAAAACTTAAGAGCCTTTCCTCCTGGGGTAGTCTCTGGATTACCAAACATGACACCGATTTGCATGCGAATCTGGTTAATGAAGATAACCACCGTCTTGGATTTTGCGGTGATGGCGGTCAGCTTGCGCAGGGCCTGGGACATGAGGCGTGCCTGTTTACCGACGTGCATGGCTCCCATATCGCCCTCAATTTCGTCTTTTGGGGTAAGTGCAGCCACAGAGTCTACAACAATCACGTCGATTTTACCTGATCGAACGAGTGATTCCACAATCTCCAGTGCTTGCTCGCCAGTATCTGGCTGGGATATGAGGAGGTCTTCCGTTCGTACGCCTAGCTTCTGAGCATATTCAGGGTCCATTGCATGTTCGGCATCAATGTACGCGCACACGCCACCGAGTTTCTGTGCCTCCGCCACGGTGTGCAGGGCAAGGGTCGTTTTTCCGGAGGATTCTGGTCCATAAATTTCGATAATGCGGCCACGAGGCATGCCGCCGATACCGAGTGCCCAGTCAACACCGACGGATCCTGTTGATATGGCGCCTACATCTACCTTTGGCTTCTGCCCAAGCATCATTATCGACTCATCTCCGAATTTGGTGCGGATGTCGGCAAGTGCGCGTTCGATCTCTTTAGAGTGCGCTTCGCGTGGTGCGATAGCGGCATCATCGCCTCCTTCCTGGGCAGGAACTTCAGCCTTGGGTACTTTCTTTTCTTTCTTCTTTAAACTCATGGTGTTGGTGTTAATGGTATTGGTAATTGATCAGCGACAGGGGAGGTGGTTGTTGCTTGGTAGAGTACCTCCAAGTCTTTGACCGTAGCTCGCCCTGTTCTGTCGCGTGCAGTAAAGCTCACTCGATTATACCCTGGCATGAGCACAATATCTTCCGTAAATGCTCCGGCCTCGGTAACGGATACTGGCCGCCCATTAAGCTGGAGCTCAACAATCCGCTCGGCAGTGCCTGCGATGCGCAGATACGGTTCAGTGACAGTCATTGTGCCGGGTATATCAAGCGCGATAACCGGACCCTGGAGAAGATGGCGCCCTTCGAAGTACGAGTACCCGAGCGCTGCAGCAAACAAGAGTCCCACAAGGCCAATGGTCAATTTATTGTAGCGGTAGGGGAGCATGGTTAGCGCGTTTCGTCGTGCTCAGACAGCAGCTGATCCGCCGCCGCTTCGAGCCCACTGTCGTGTGCGCTGCTGTTGGATCCGCCGATGATGTCACGAGGTTTGGCACCATCTTGCGGGCCAATGACACCGCGCTCTTCAAGCATGTCCATCAGTCGTGCTGCGCGTGAGTATCCTACTTTCAGTTTTCGTTGCAGGTACGAAGTCGATGCTTTCTTAGCTTCCAAAACAGCGTTACGTGCTTCCTCGTATAGCTCATCGTCGTCTCCGTCATCGCCGCCGCCATCAATGGTACCTGAGAAAATAATGTCCGAATTCGCATGTTCAGCAAAATCAATTTCGTCGGGGAGTTGGTGTTCGTAATTTTTTGCAATCCACTGCACGACCGCCTTCACTTCACTTTCTGGGATGTACGGTGCTTGTACGCGTTTCGGTTTCGACATTTCTCCGGATAGGAAGAGCATGTCACCCGCACCGAGCAACTTTTCTGCGCCACCCATATCCAAGATGGTGCGTGAATCAATTTGTGAAGCCACCTGGAGTGCGATGCGTGCAGGGATGTTTGCTTTGATAAGACCGGTGATGACTTTTACTGATGGTCGCTGTGTACTCAAGACGAGGTGGATACCGACGGCGCGGCTCATTTGCGCAAGGCGGACAATACCTGCCTCGAGCTCACGTGGATAGGTTTGCATGATGTCCGCCAACTCGTCGATGATGACGACGATGTAGGGCATTGGTTCAGGCATCGTTTCTCCTTCCTCCAACTGTTCGCGTGCCAGCGCGGGTTTCAGTACGTTCTCGTGGTACGACGATATGTCGCGCACCTTCTCTGCCTCAAGGACGTTGTAGCGCCTGTCCATTTCTTTAGCGAGCCACTTGAGTGCGAGGATGGCCTTTTTTGGGTCCGTGATAACGGGGGTCAAAAGGTGCGGGATGGAATTATAGAGCGTGAGTTCTACGCGCTTAGGGTCAATCATGACGAAGCGCATTTGCTCTGGTCCGCAGCGGTAGAGAAGTGATATCACGAGGTCGTGGATGGTTACTGATTTACCTGCACCCGTTGCTCCTGCGATGAGCATGTGTGGCATGCGCGCCATGTCAGCGTAAAGGGCTTGCCCGGCAATACCACGTCCGAGAGCCATCAAGAGTGGCTTATCGGACTCGGTAAAGTCTGGATCGGACATCATAGGGGCAAGACCGAGGGTTGTCCTTGATGTGTTAGGGACTTCAATACCCACAAGAGACTTGCCAGGGATAGGTGCCTCTATACGGACAGGTGAGGCTGCAAGAGCTAGTTCAAGATTGCTTTGTAACGTTACAATTTTGGCCAAACGGACACCCTCGGCTGGCTTCATAGCATAACGTGTAACGGTTGGACCTATGGACACTTCGTCCATTTCAACCTCGATGCCAAAGTTCTGAAGAGTCCTTTTAATGATGTTCGCATTGGCCTTTACGTCACCCACTTCTGGCTTTCCTTTATTCTTGCTGAGTAGGGATATTGGTGGTGGTGCATAGACAACGCCTGACGCAGAAATGATTGGGATCTCCGCGTCTTCTTCCTTGCCACCTTTCCAGAAGCCGCGTGGGGCTTTTTCTTTCTTCGGATCTTCTGTTGGTTCAGCAACCTCGGGTGCCTCCACTTCTTCCTCCTCTGGGGTATCGTCGCTCATGTTTGCAGTTACGGGCACATCAATCGGAAGATCCTTAGCTTCGTCGAGCTCATCCCACTCTGGTGAAATCATTTCCTTCAGGCGATTGAACAGTCCAATTGGATGCACTTCAAAAGCGATGATGAGGGTTGCACTGATGAACGCCAGAAGAAAGATGACACTGGCAATAGTGTCGAACGCAGCAACGAGTGGGGATGCAACCAGTGAACCCATCACGCCCGCTTTTGTTGGGGCAGCGATCTCAATGAGGCCAAGGGCGGCAATCAGGAATACGCCGGTGCTTACCAAACGGATGACGTTCAGTTGCTGTCCATCAAATGAACGGAAAAAAATTACCGCGCTGATGAGAAAGGAAAGGGGTAGTAATGCGTACCCCACGCCAAGAAAGAGTGAGAGCCATTCGTATGCAAACGCGCCGGCCACACCACCCACGCCAAATCCGGAAAGCATCAGAAACAGAGCGATTGCGGTAAGGAACACTCCGATCACCGCGCGCACCGCGTCGGTGCTCAGTGAGATAGGAAAGACATCATCGTCTTCATGCTTTGCGCGCTTCTTCGCCATGGCGCACATGATACCACGCATGATTTCCTAGGTTTTACCGCCGCACCACACGGGAGGCGCGACGCACCTGCTCAAGGACTTGAACAGGTCTTTGAATGGGTATACACTCGCATTAAGACAGTAGTGTCTATATAGGACACCTATGCAGCAAAATGAGACATATAAAAAGGACAGCCTAACCTCAAATACTGGGGTATCAGACATGTTCTCGGGCAACTCAAAGACATCCATATATCCGGACAAGGCGTATGTGCAGGTGTACAAAAGATTCGAAAGAATTGCCGCGGTTATATACATATTGAGCAATCGCATGCCTCACACGGAGGTGCTTCGCGCAGAAATAAGAACGCTCGCGTTGCGCTGTGTGTCCTTTACAGCAAGGTTGGGTGAAGGGTTTCGTGATGGAAAAAATTTGTCCATTATTGATCTTGAAAGTACCTGCATCGAACTGACGACCGTCGTGCGTCTTCTGGCAGCGGGGAAGTTCGTCTCACGGGCAAATGTTGAGCTTGTGGTACGGGCGATAGAAGAAGCTCTGTCACTTGCGGTTGGGTTACAAGACTCAGTGCTTGCGGAAGACGTGGTCATTACGCGTGATGATTTGGTTCCTGAACAGCCTATCCTGCGTCGCGCGGCCAATTCTCCGGTAGCTGCGGTAAAGCCGCACATATCAATAGAGCGTGCGCGTCTCTCTCAGGGGGTTGGCAAAGGTTCAGCAGGCGTTACCGCTTCAGAGGGCGTCTCGGGAACAAAATCGCCCATTTCCACTGGCGTCGCGGGAGGTTCGCGCGAAGCAACCATCCTTGCTGTTCTGAGAAAGTACGGCCCTTTGGGCATAAAGGATGTGGCGGTTCATATGCCTGACTGCGGCGAAAAGACGGTCCAGCGAGCGCTTGCAGCGTTGGTTGCGTCAGGTTCTCTGAGGAAAGAAGGTGAGAAGCGGTGGAGCAAGTATCACGTTTTGTAGGTGTAAGTATGCCTCTGGAACAGCGTCTCACATGACTGGGGGGACAGAGGGCTTTCTGCGTTGACTCAGGGGTCAGTAAAAGCTAGTATTGCGCGGGGTTTATCTATCTGAGCCCTCGAGGGGGAAAGAGTAATCTAACCTCTGGTGAATGGGTGCGGTGGTGACCCTTGGTTATCCACATTTGCACAGGGTGGCTCGTGAGTCGCCTTGGGCAGAGCGGACTATACTATTGAGGTGCGCGATGCGGTCCACCGCGTCGTGTACTGCGCTATCGTGGTTCTGACTGTGTCCTCGCATTGCGCGATGATGCAAAGAAGGCCAAGACAGCATTGCTCTTTGACACGACACATAAGGGAAAATAAATCGCGTGCAACATGCACGCAGTGTTCAATGCGTATGCACCGCGCTTCATATGAAGCGCATCGCATATATCTCTGTAAAACTCTTACCGAATCGGCTGCAACGTCCAGTAACGGAAGTATGACTGAATGACCCCTACAACCGCTGCTAACCCTTAGCACTTCAGAGTCGAAATAAATGAGGTGTTAGGGATAGCAATAACATTGTTTATCAGTGTTGTGTCGCAAGACACTCAAAATCGCATCGATGCCTTGGTCGAACAAGCGTCGGTACGTACTTTCCGTACGCAGTTAATTGTGTGCGGACAGTTACAAGGTCAAAAAAACAAATAACTATGAGTAATGCATTAGCAACACCAAAAGTTGCAGCAGTGCTCGCCGGACTCGCGATGGTAGTTGGTTTCGCGTTTGCTTTTGCTACACCAGCAAAGGCAGATGTCGTTTCTGACCTCCAGGCTCAGATCCAGGCGCTGCTTGCACAAATCGCAACTATCTCTGGTGGTACAACCACTGGCGGTAGCTGTACTCCAGGTCAGACTTTCACTCGCAACCATAAGGCAGGTGAGACTGGCGGGGAGATTATGTGGATTCAACAGTTCTTGAACGCTAACGGCTTCACGGTCGCAGCTTCAGGAGCAGGTTCAAAAGGAAACGAGACTTCATACTTCGGTCCAGCGACCAAGGCTGCAGTCATCAAGTTCCAGAACGCTCACGCAGCGGATGTTCTTACACCAGTAGGCCTTACCACCGGTACAGGCTTCTGGGGTGCAGCATCTCGCGCAAAGGCGAACATGATGGGCTCAAGCTGTACGGGTACAGGCACAGGAACTGGAACGGGCACAACCCCAACAGGAACTGGTCTTACTGTTTCAGCAGCAGCTCAGCCTGCTAACTCGCTCGCACCACAGGGCGTATCACGCGTTCCATTCACTACCTTCACTCTCACCAACAATTCTGGTGTAGCGGTAACAGTGAACGGCATCGTTGTTGAGCGCACTGGTCTTGCACAGGACTCGGTCTTCTCAGGCCTCGTTCTTGTAGACAACGGCTCAAACACCCAGATCGGCACATCGAAGACTCTTAACTCGAACCACCAGGCAGTAGTAGGTGAACCATTCACCATGAACCCAGGCGAGACAAAGAGCTTGACGATTGCAGGTAACATGGCTTCAAGCCTTACTGCTTTCGCAGGTCAGGTAGTTGCAGTATCAGTAGTAGGCGTGAACACAACTGCAACAGTTGCTGGCTCACTTCCAATCACTGGTGCTCAGCACACGATCAACGCATCACTCTCAGTTGGCTCAGTGTCAACTTCGACGTCTTCGTTTGATCCAGGTGCAGCTTCAAGCAAGAACATTGGCGACACAGCAGTACGCTTCACAGGACTTCGCTTCACAGCTGGTTCTGCTGAGGACATCCGCTTCTACTCGATTCGTTGGCGCCAGGTTGGTACTGCAAGCGCAGTCGACCTTTCGAACCTCGTAACGGTAGTAGACGGGGTACAGTACCCTGTTACAGCTGATTCTTCTGGCAAGTACTACACAACTTCGTTCCCTGGCGGTCTTTTGATCCAGAAGGGTAACTCGGTTGATGTCTACGTACAGGGTGACTTGACTGGTTCAAACTCAGCAAGCCGCACTGTTCGCTTCGACCTCGATCGCGCAACGGATGTGTACTTCATCGGTCAGACCTACGGCTACGGCGTGTCTCCGGGCTACCCGAACTCACAGCCTTGGTTCACTGGTTACACCGCAACAATCAACCCAGGTACCGTAACAACGATTGGTAAGGCAAACACAGTTGCTGCACAAAACATTGCAGTAAACGTGCAAAACCAACCTCTCGGTGGTTTCGAGACCAACTTCGCAGGTGAGGCTGTATCCGTACAGGGTATGACCTTCACTGTGTCTACATCTTCTGCAAACATCGGCGGCCTTCTCACGAACGTCTCTGTTGTTGATCAGAACGGTGTAGTTGTTGCAGGGCCTGTTGATGCGACGAACCCAACAAACGGTGCGTCTCAGACTCTTACATTCACTGATACTGTAACCTTCCCAGTTGGCAAGATGGTATACACCCTCAAGGGTCGCGTATCTTCAAGCGCAACTTCAGGTGCAGTGATTATTGTTGCGACGACGCCTTCTGGTTGGACAAACCCAACTGGTCAGACCTCGGGTAACTCAATCACCATCGGTACTTCAGCATTCAACATGAATGCGATGACTGTTAAGGGCGTAACCCTCGCGGTTTCTGCTTCAACACAGCCTTCATCACAGAGCATTGTGGCTGGTGTACAGGGCTTCACCTTTGCAAACGTCCAATTGGATGCTTCGCAGTCAGGTGAAGACGTGCGCGTGACGTCAATTCCCGTGTACTACGCAAACTTGTCTGGCACACCTGCTAGCTCGTTCTCTGGTTGTCAGCTCTGGGATGGTGTCACACCTCTCAACACTGGTGGCCGCGTAGTAAACTCGGTAACAAACAACACGAGCTCGACATTCTCACTCGACAACTCTCTCACCATCCCTAAGGGAACAGTGAAGACTCTCGCGGTGAAGTGTAACCTCGGTACTAGTGCTTCAGGATCAGCTGTGTTTGGTATCGCAGGTGGAGCCTCAATCTCAGGAACAGGCTCAATCTCAGGTAACTCACTTTCAGCTACCGTGGCTTCGTCAACATCAGGTGTAATGACAATTGGTACTGGAACTTACGCAGTATCGGTTGACTCCTCTTCTCCATCATTCATGGTGGTAGCAGCAGGTTCAACAGGTGTTAACGCTGGCGTAGTGAAGCTCCGCGCTTCTAACGAAGACGTATCTCTCACGAAACTTGGCTTGCACCTTACTTCTGGTGATGAGGGCGACGTGCTTTCAGTGGATATCTACGACGGTGCAACGAAAGTTGGTACCGCGTACTTCACTTCGGGTACTTACGCTACATCAACTCTGACAACAGCTGTTACGCTTCCTAAAGACAACGATAAGACTCTTACCCTCAAGGCAAACCTTGCTGGTATCGGATCTTCTGAATCAGGTCTTCCAGGTGTAACGGTTAAGGTTGACCCAAGCTACGCAGAAGGATCTGGTCTTGCATCAGGCTCAACTCTGTACGACATCGCTGAAATTGGTGTTGCTGGCTTCGGTATGTACAAGTCGTTCCCAACCCTTGCTCTTGAGTCAGGCTCACAAGCTCTTGGTTCGACAGGTATTGCTGACGGTCGCCTCATCCGCTTCAAGGTCACCGCTGACGCAAAGGGTCCAGTAGGAATCGCAGGCCTCGGCTTCTCGATCTCTACAACCACAGTCAACGTGACTAACGTCGCGCTTTACGGCTACACCAACTCTACCTACTCTTCTGCGATCTCTGGTCAAGGAACGAGTGGTCAGATTGGCAGCACGATTGCAACCTGGACATTCGGCGCAGAGAACAAGATTGTTCCTACGACGAATGCAGTACAGGTTCCAGCAGGACAGACCTACTACTTCGAGCTCCGTGGCTCAGTATCAGGTGCAACTACTGGTTCATCTGTAGTGACGACTCTGAACGGCGATTCAACCGCTCAGGCAATCACACAGGCAGTCACTGCTACGACTACACACAGCTTTGCATGGTCGGGTAACTCGACTTCAACGTCGAACCTCACTGGCGATGCTGACTGGACAAACGGTTACAGCATTGAAGGCTTGCCTTCATCTGGCCTCATCCAGACTCGCTCTAACTAAGGTTAGTACGAGTGTGATATCCAGTAATGGATAAACAAAAAGCTCCCCGAAAGGGGAGCTTTTTGTGTTTGTGCACATTACCGGTGCGTAGCATTGGTACTGTGTGTGCAGACTTGCTTAAGACTGTTGTCTGCAGGACAGCCCACACAGGTATCCCTTCGGGTACCTGTGTGGGCAATCTTGCCTGCAATC